>JBMCLC010000274.1:0-3735 GCA_048614715.1 Oceanidesulfovibrio sp. | reverse complement strand
TGTACAGCTCGGGTGCATCGTTATCCTGCTGAGGCATTTTTGAGATGGCTTCTAGACTGAATATGACGATAACCGCAATGGCGATTGTTGGCAAGACCGTAACCCGAAAAACCGCGCGAAAATGTGACGAATCATTGAAACCAACCGCCTCATTGGTTGAAAACATTGACAACTACCGGCCTTGCTTGCCATAGGATTTCTGACAACGGTCTTGAGACCGTATCGGGGGGATACATGCCAGTCGCGTTTCATATCCAAAGGAGGACTTGATGTTTACGAAGGCACAGTTCGTTGAATCGATGAAAGAGGCTCTGCCAGACGTTTTTCAAACGAAGGCAAGCGCGGATAAAGCATTTGACGCGTTCTGCAAAATTCTGGGCGATGCCATCTCTTCGGACCAGGGCGTGCGTCTGCCCAACGTCGGCACATTCAGCCTCACCAAGCGCGCCGCGCGCACCGGACGCAACCCCCAGACCGGAGATACAATCAGGATTCCGGCGAAGCGGGTCATCCGTTTCAACCCGGCCAAGAATCTCAAGGAAGCGCTCAACAAGTAGAGTACCGAACAGCGCGGCCGACGCTTCCAGGCGTGGCGCCGGCCGTGCTCAGCAATGGCGGCTTTATGGGGAAGGGAGCCGTCCACGCTGTTCCAACATGCAGGCGCTCAAACGCGCCCATAAACCAGTCGCTTCACAGCGCAACACCCATTCCACCATGCCCCAATCCAATGCTTTGAAGACGTTGCTCGAGGACACGGCGGCCGCCGTCCGCCGCCATGAATCCGAAGCCCAGGCCGCTTTGGAGCGCGGCGACAGGGACGCGCATCTCAAGTCTCTGGCCGCCAAGTGCGAACTCCTGGAGGACATGCCGGACCGCATAGACGCCCTGCCCGAGGAAGAAGCCCTTCCGGGACGGCGTCTTGCGCGCAAGGCAGCCGCGAACATGGCCCATCGCGCTTCCCAGGCGCTCTCGCTGGAGAGCCCGTTCTTCATGGCGAATCTGTTGTATCCCGACCACTACGAGGAAGGGCAGCGCAACGAGTTGGAACGGCTCGTTGACGAGCTGTACTCCTAGCTGCGAGCACAGGCCGATTCGGCGGACAGATCAGGCTCCGGCACCTTCTTCCATGGCCGCCTCGCCGCTTTGCACGGCCCAGAGGTTCGCATAAGCACCGTCCTGGGCGAGAAGTCCGGCGTGGTCGCCATGCTCCACCACCACGCCGTCCACAAGCACGAGAATGGTGTCGCTGGCGCGCACCGTGGAAAGCCTGTGCGCCACGGCCAGGGTCATGCGGCGGTTGCGGAAGGCGCGCAGGTTCTCCTGGATGAGCGCTTCGGTGCGCGTGTCCACTGCCGAGGTCGCCTCGTCCAGCACGAGCACCGGCGGGTCGCGCAGCACGGCCCGGGCCAGGGAGATGCGCTGGCGCTGTCCGCCCGAGAGCTTGAGTCCCCGCTCGCCCACGGGCGTGTCGTAGCCCTGCGGCAGCGCGGTGATGAATTCGTGGGCCCCGGCGATGGACGCCGCGCGTTCGATGGCTTCTCGCGGCGCGTCCGGGGAGCCCAATGCGATGTTCTCCGCCACGGTTCCGAAAAACAGGAAGGCGTCCTGAGACACGTAGCCCACCTGACGGCGGAAGCTTTCCATCTCGATGTCGCGCATGGACGCGCCGTCCACCAGAATATCGCCCGCATCCGGCTGGTAGTAGCGGAGCATCAGTTTGACCAGCGTTGATTTGCCCGCTCCCGTGGGGCCGACCACGCCAATCATCCGGCCGGGTTCCATGGAGAACGACACTTTTGTGATGGTGCGCTCGCGGCCCGGATAGGCAAAGCACACGTTCCGGAACTCTATGCGCTGGGGCGCCTTTTGGAGAGGCCGGGCGTCGGGATTCTCCTCCGCGCTCGGTCGCACCTCCAGCAGCTCGCGAATGCGCCGGGCCGAGGCCTCGGAGCGCTGGATCTGGTTGATGAGCATGCCGAACACGAAGAGCGGCAGGACCAGCCGCATGGCGAGCAGGATAAAGGATGTGTAGTCGCCGATGGAGGGGCCAAAGCCGGCGAAGGTGAGGTAGCCGCCACCGGCGATGAGAATGGCGAAGGCGAAGCCGGCGATGGTGTAGAGCAGGGGAATGAATCGAGCGCGCTCGAAAGCCGCGCGCACCGTGACGTCGCGGTAGTTGGCCGACTCCTTGCGGATGCGTTCTGCCTGGTGCGCTTCGGCCGTGTACGCCTGGATCACGCCCATGCCCTGGATGTTGTTTTCGAGCATGGAGTTGATGGACCCCACTGCCTGACGAGCGGCGCGGTATTGCGGGGACACGCGCGTGGCGAAGAAGCGCACGGCGAGAAAAGCGAAGGGCAACGGCGCGACCAGCAGCAGGGCGAGCCGCCAGTCCAGGTAGAACAGAAAGCCGAAGGTGCCGACAAAGGTGATGACGAGCCGCACCATGGACGTGGTCACGTCGGAGAAGAAATGCTCCAGATTGTCCACGTCGTTGGAGGCCACGGCGAGTATGTCGCCGGTCTGGCGTTCCTCGAAGAAGGATATGTCCAGGGTCTGCAGATGCTCGTACAGTGTCGTGCGCAGGTCGTGGCGCACCTTCTGGGCCATGGAGTCCAGCAGGTAGTCCGAGGCGGACTGGAACAGCGCGAGACAGAGGAAGGTGCCGAGCACGACGCCGCCGTAGTGCAGGAACTCGTACGGGTCGATGGCGCTGGTTCCCTCGGCCGCTACGTTCACCGCGTCCACAACCCGGCCCACGATGATCAGCGGCAGCAAATCGAAGAATCTGGCAAAGGCGTTGAGCACCAGCCCCAGGACGATGCGCGGACGGTACGGCCTGGCAAAGGCGAATATCCCCCAGAGATGCTTGCCGAAAAGCAGCGATGGGTCGAACCTGGGAAAGGATGGCATCGGAACAGGATAACGCGCGGACGGGAACAAGGGCAAAGGGAAATCCTCTGTCTGGAATGCAAAGCCGGAACACCCTGCGCCATGCGTTTTATTCGTGGTCCGTGGCGTGTATGGTGGACGCCATGAACAATCCATTATGCGGGGCGGCGGGATGAAGTACGCCCTGACCCTGACCGTGGAAGACAATGAGGCCGGCCTGGGGCCGGAGCGGGAGAAGCTCGTGCTGTGGGCGCATCCCTCGGAGCTGCCCTGGCACATCGGACTCAAGGTCATCGCCTACGTGATCCACATGGAACACAGTCCCCTGGTGGAGCTTTCCGTGGGGTTTCGTTTCAAACCGGACCTCGCCGTGGTGGACGATACGGGCCGGGTGCGGTTGTGGATCGACTGCGGGAACATAGCGGTCAAGAAAGTGCGGCGGGTGGCGGGGTGGCTGCAATCAGGCGCGCGGTTCGTGGTCCTGCGCCGCGAGGAACGGGACGGTCTGGCCCTGGTCGAAGCCATCCAGGCGGATGGTCCGCTCAGGCACCGGCTGGAGGTCCTGTGGTTTGACGACGGCTTCGCGGATGGTTTCGCAGAGGCTTTGGACGCCTCGAACACCCTGGCCTGCGTGCGAACGGCACGCCGCATCGACATGACCCTGACAAACCGCGGAGGCGAGTTCTCTCTGCGCAGCAGACTGCACAGGCGCGTGCTGGGGCCGGAAGCGTGACCGTACGCTAGGCCCAGGGATTGTCGTCGCTGGAGTAATTGTTGTAGCGGTTGCCGCCGTTTCGTTTGGCGGAGTACATGGCGGAGTCCGCCTTGCGCAGCAGTTCGGTG
>JBMCLC010000273.1:0-3739 GCA_048614715.1 Oceanidesulfovibrio sp. | reverse complement strand
CCGCGCCCACGGAGAAGAAATCCCCGCGCGTCCTCGTGGTGGAGGATTCCATCACCTCGCGCATGCTCATCAAGAACGTGCTCGAGGCGGCTGGCTACGAGGTGCTCACCGCGGTGGACGGCATGGAGGGATACGCCGTGCTCAGATCCACGCCGCTGGATATAGTGGTGTCCGACGTGGAGATGCCCCGGCTGGACGGATTCGGCCTCACCGAGAAGATCCGGGCCGACGCCAGACTCGCCGACATGCCCGTGGTGCTGGTGACCTCGCTCGATTCGCGCGAACACCGGGAGCGCGGTTTGAACGTTGGCGCGAACGCCTATATTGTGAAAAGCAAATTCGACCAGAGCAACCTGCTCGAGGTCATTCATACGCTGATTTAAAGGTATTGATGTGGGTGTAGAGGGTGGCACAAAGCGCATTCGGGTGCTGATCGTGGACGACTCCGACGTCCTGCGCGAGGCCATGCGCTACGCAGTGGAGTCGGACCCCGGGCTGGAGGTCGCCGGCATCGCGGTAAACGGCAGGGAAGCGCTTGAAAAGACGCTGGCGCTGGAACCGGACGTCATCGCCATGGACTTCCACATGCCGGATATGAACGGCATCAAGGCGACGCGCCGGATCATGGAGGAAAAGCCAACGCCCATCGTCATCGTTTCCGGGCTGCTCGATCCCAAGGAGGCCTCGGCCAACTTCATGGCTCTGGACGCCGGCGCTCTGGCGCTGCTGGAAAAGCCCCGTTTCGTGGGAGCGGAACAAAAGGCGGCCCTGGCCAAGATCGTGGAGACGCTCAAGCTGATGAGCGAGGTCACCGTGGTCAGACGGCGGCGCAAGCAGGCCACCGAGAAGCCGGCTCCGGTCTTGTGCGACTCCCAAACAATCATGCCGCCCAAGGCGGGCCCGTTCTCCATGGTTGCCATTGGCGCCTCCACGGGTGGCCCGCAGGCGCTGGCCGCCATCTTTTCCAGGTTGCCGGGCGACTTCTGCATGCCCATCCTCGTGGTCCAGCACATCGCGCCCGGTTTTTTGTCCGGGCTCGTGCAATGGCTGGGCTCCCAGACCCGGCTCGGCGTCCATATCGCGGAGCAGGGCGCGCGGCCGCTGCCCGGCAACGTCTACTTCGCGCCGGACGCTGTCCATATGGGTCTCGGGCCGGGCAACCTCATAGACCTGTCCAACTCGCCGCCGCTCAGCAACCTGAGGCCCTCGGCATCGCATCTTTTCCGGAGCGCGTCGGTAATCCTTAAAGAGAAGGGCATAGGCATCCTGCTCACGGGCATGGGCAGCGACGGAGCTGCGGAACTTGGCGCCATGCGCCGGCTCGGCGCACTGACCGTGGGACAATCCGAACAATCCTGCATCGTGTTCGGCATGCCCCGCGCGGCGCGTGACGCCGGCGCCCTGGACGTGCTCCTGCCGCCGGAAGATATCGCCGCAATGCTCACCACCATCCATAACGCGACCAAAAGCAACAGGCCATGAACCCAGAAGAAGCATCGGAACAAGCATTCGCCAAGAGAAGCGTTCTCGTAGCGGAAGACAGCCCGACGCAAGCGCTCCGGCTACGGTTTTTCCTGGAAGAGCAGGGGTTTGAAGTCGACGTGGCCAAAGACGGCCGTGATGCGCTCAGCTCACTCGCACGCAGGACGCCGGATGCGGTCATCAGCGACGTTATCATGCCGGAAATGGACGGCTACGAGTTCTGCCGCCGTATCCGGTCCATGCCCGGCAACTCGGACCTGCCCGTCATTCTGCTTACCAGCCTTTCCAATCCGGAAGACGTGATCAAGGGACTGCAGTGCGGCGCGAGCGCCTTTGTCACCAAACCGTACACGGAATCATTCCTGGCTGAAAAGCTGAACTATTTTCTGGAGAACCGAGGCGTGGTCCACCCCAAAGGCGACGACGGCGCCTTCGAGGTCCACTACCGCGGCGCCACGCATGTTATTGGGGCGACCCGGCGGCAGATGTTCGATCTGCTGTTGTCCACCTACGAAAACGCCGTGGATCAGAGCAAGCGGCTGGACCAGGCCAACGTGCGGCTCAAGGAGCAGCAGGAGCTGCTGCAGGAGGTGCTTTTTTCCCTGTCCTCGGACATCGCCGTGCTGGACAAGGAGGGCGCCGTGGTGGCGGCCAACACCCGCGCCGGCGCGCCCCAGGAAGCCTGCCAGGCCAAATACGCTCCTTGCGCAGCCGGGCAGAACTATCTTGAGCATCTGGACCGGCTCATGGAGACAGCCTCATGCGACAACGCGGTTCCTGGCAAGGAGGTGGCCGACGGCGTCCGCACTGTTCTCAGCGGCGAGAGCGAGCACTTCTCCCGCGAGCTGCCGGGCAGGCAGGCTGGCGGCAGGACCCACTGGACCTACATGGACGTCACGCCGCTCAGCGGCCGCCACGGCGGGGCCGTGGTTTCCATACTCGACGTCTCCGACCTGAAGCGCGCCGAGGAGGATCTGCGCGAACAGCGCAACCTGCTCTCCATCATCCTCGCCGCCAATCCGGACCTCATCGTGCTCAAGGACGAGACCTTCCGGTACCGCGCCGCCAACCCCGCGTTCTGCAAGTTCATGGGCGTGGACGAGGAGGAGATCATCGGCAAGACCGATTTCGATCTCTTCCCCCTCGAAGTCTTCACCCGGTTCGATGAAGCGGACGCCGCTGTGCTGAGCACGCGGACGCCGCGGTCGGAGGACGTGCGCATCGACAGGCCGGGCACCGGTGAACGCCTCTGGTTCCAGGTGGTGCGCACGCCGGTTTTTGACGCCGAGGGCAAGGCATCGGGCGTGCTGTGCTCCATGCGTGACATCACCTCGCGCAAAAAAATGGAGCACGAGGTGATGAAGTCCAAGGAGACCGCCGAGCAGGCCACCAAGGCCAAGAGCGAGTTTTTGGCGAACATGAGCCACGAGATACGCACGCCCATGAGCGGCATCCTGGGCATGATGGAGCTCATCGACTCCACCGAACTCACAGACGAGCAGCGGCAATATCTGCATATGGTCCGTCGTTCGGCGGACAGCCTACTGGCGTTGCTCAACGATATTCTCGATTTTTCCAAGATCGAAGCCGGCAAGATGGAGCTGCGCATCGAGGATTTCAGCGTGCGGGACATCCTGCAGTTCGTGGAGAAGTCCTTTGCCGTGCAGGCAGTGCAGAAGGGGCTGGAGCTTTCCGTGCAAATAGCACCCGGCACGCCGGACAGCCTGCGCAACGATCCGGTTCGGCTCAGGCAGGTGCTCTTCAACCTCATGAGCAATGCCGTGAAGTTCACACAGTTCGGCTCCATCGGGGTCTCCGTCTCGCAGGTGGGGCAGGACCAGTGCACGCGTCCGGATGCGCCGGTATGCCTGCGGTTCGACGTAAACGACACGGGAATCGGCATACCCGAGGAGCAGCAGGAAAAGCTGTTCCAGAGCTTCACCCAGGTGGACGGCTCTTTCCACCGCCTGGCAGAGGGCACGGGGCTGGGGCTTTCCATCTCCAAGCATCTCGTGGAGAGCATGGGCGGGCGCATCTGGCTGGACTCCACACCCGGGGCCGGCAGCACGTTCTCCTTCACTATGGCGTTCGACCACGCCCTGTCCGAACCCGAAGCCATGGATTTCGGCGACGAGATCTTCCCGGGAGCGGCGCCGGAGAGCACCGAGGTCCAGGTGGCCCAGTCCGTGGTGCAAGCCGCGTCACTGCGCATTCTGCTGGCCGAGGACAACCAGGTGAATCAGCTGTTCACGGTCCG
>JBMCLC010000272.1:0-3743 GCA_048614715.1 Oceanidesulfovibrio sp. | reverse complement strand
CGTGCTGCTGGTGCTCGACGCCCGCTCCATGGCCCGCACCGCCGCGGCCCTGGCCCACGGCCTGGCCACCTTCGACCCCGGCCTGCCGATTGCCGGCGTGGTGCTCAACCGCGTGAGCTCGGAAACCCACCGCGCCCTGCTCGAAGAATCCTTCGAATCGCTGGACGTACCGCTCCTGGGCTGCCTGAAGAACGATGCCGAGCTGGAAGTGCCCTCGCGCCACCTGGGCCTGATCACGGCGGATGAACGCCCCCTGGACGAGGCCTTCGCTGAGCGTCTTGCGGACTGGATCGAATCGGGCGTGGATGTGGGCGCACTGCTGGAAACACTGCCTGATGTGTCCAAAAATGTGGACGAATGCGCCACCGGGAAGGACACAAGCTGGGCGGAATGTGCGAACGGAGACACGGAACACCGCACACCGGCCGATGTGTCCACGAATCTGGACGTGCAAGGCGGCAGCGGCCCCGTGCGCATCGCCGTGGCCAGGGACGCCGCCTTCTGCTTCTACTACGACGAGAACCTCCGCCTGCTCGAATCCGCCGGCGCCGAGCTCGTATTCTTTTCGCCCCTTGCGGACAGCGCTCTGCCAAAGGACGCGGGCGGCGTCTATCTGGGCGGCGGATACCCGGAGCTATACGCGGACACGCTTTCCGGCAACGTGAGGCTGCGCGAGGAAATACGCAAGCGAGCCTTGCGCGGCATGCCCGTGTATGCCGAATGCGGCGGCTACATGTACCTGATGCGCTCGCTCACAGACGGCGACGGCCGGCGGCTGCTCATGGCCGGGGTCTTCCCCTGGGCTGCGCGCATGGCCGCGCACAGGCGCGGCCTGGGCTACCGCGAAGTCGTCACCACGGCGGAGACGTTGTTCGGGCCGGCGGGAACGGTCCTGCGCGGCCACGAGTTCCATTACTCCTACACGGCCGAGCAGCCGGAGGGCGCGGCGTTACTGGACGCCGGGGTCCAACAGGTCTACGCTGTCACTGACAGAAAGGGCGAGCACGCGGCCGTGACCGGCTACAGCGCCGGAGGCGCGCTGGCCTCCTACGTTCACCTTCATTTCGGAAGCAATCCTCAGGCGGCGCAATCCTTTGTGAAGCGCTGCCGTGTCCACCGGAACAACGAAAATGTCTGAATCGGTTGAAATCAAGGACCTCCGCACGCCGGATGCCATCGAATCCGGCTCCTTGGCCATCATCGACGCCGAGGTTCCGGAACCCAGGCCCTATGCCGGCCACGAGTGGACAGTTGTCCGGCGCATGATCCACGCCACAGCGGATTTCGAACTGCTCGATCTGGTGCGCTTCCACCACGGCGCCGTGGCCGCGGCTCTGGTTGCGTTGGCCAGGGGCGGACTGGTGCTCACGGACACTGAAATGGCCCGCGCCGGGCTGCCGCTCAGACGGTTCAATCCGCTGGGCTCGCGCGTGGAATGTCTGATGAACGATCCCGAGGTGATCCGCCGCGCCAAGGTGCAGGGCACGACCAGAGCGGCAGCGGCCGTGGACGTGGCGACAGAGCGGTACGACAACCTCGAAGGCTCGATCCTTCTCGTGGGCAACGCGCCCACAGCGTTGCTGCGCATTCTCGAAAAGTGCACGGACGGCGCAATTGCGCCGGCCCTGGTGCTGGGCATGCCGGTCGGCTTCGTGAACGCCGCGGAGTCCAAGGCCCTGCTCGTGGAGCAGTCGCCCGTTCCGTACATCGCCGTATCCGGGCGCAAGGGGGGATCGGCCATGGCCGCGGCCGCGCTCAACGCCCTGGCCCAGCTTGCGTTGGATGCGCGGTCTTCGGATTCGGACAGGGGTTGAGCATGGGGTCCTCCGTGCGTTTTGAGCCAGCGCAGGTGCGTCATGCCCTGCGCGTGGGCGTTGCCGCGGTCCTCACCCTGGTGATCGCCGAGTTCTTCAACATGGAACAGGGCTACTGGGCCGTCATCTCCGCGATAATCGTGATGCACGCCACGGTGGGACGCTCCCTGGGCGCTGGAGCCTCGCGCATATTAGGGACCGCGATTGGCGCGGCGTTGAGCGCCGTGGCCGTGTTGCTGCTGGGCGACACGCCCTTATCCCTGGGTTTGGCCATCTTTCTCACACTCCTGGTGTGCGGCTATCTGACATACTTGCACGAGGCCTTCCGCATGGCCGGCATTACCGCCGGCATCGTCATCCTCGTCAGTTCCGGAGATGCCGGCATAGTCCACACGGCCTTTGTCCGGTTTGTCGAAATCTCCATGGGCGTGTCCGTGGCCATGGCCGTCTCCATGTTCTTCCTGCCGTCGCGGGCCACTGCCGGGCTGATAACCGGCATCGCCAGCAACCTGGAGACACTGGCTCTGCTCTACGAAACCCTGGTCTCCGGATGTCTCGACAACACCTATGATGAAGAACGCGTTGCCGAGCTCAAGGGTCGCGTGCACACGGCACAGAACGGCAACGCCAAGCTGCTGGGCGAGGCGCGCAAGGAGCCCACGGGTCTTTCCAAACGGCGGATGGTCGTGGCAGGAATCGTGGACTGGGAGCTTAGGCTGTTCGAGGATATGCTTTCCCTGGACCACGCGGCGCGCGAGCTGGCCAACGAGGCGTTGCACCAGCGGATGCACAAATCCTTGGATTCCCTGGGCAAGGCGACGGAGCAGGCGCTGTGCGCCATGGCGGCGTCCCTGCGGAACGAGCGGCCCAGGCCTCTTGCTGGGGGACCGGAAGCGGATGCGCTGCGCGCGGCGCTGCACGAGGTGGAGCACGGCCTGCAGGAGTTGCGCAGGCGCAAGGAATCGGCCTCCTACGCGCTCACCGAGGTCTCGCACTTCTTTTCCCTGGTCTTCGCCATGCGGGAGGCCGCCTCTGAGTGCTTCCGCGGCTTCGAGCTGCTGGCCCAACTGGAAAGCGCCAAGAGCAGGACACACGCCATAACCGCGGAGAAGGCATGAAACGGGGCGGCAAATCCCTGCGCACGGGCTTTACCACGGGCACGGCGGCGGCCGCCGCAGCCAAGGCCGCGACCCTGGCGTTGTTGGGGTGTGCTCCTCCGGACTCCGTGGACACCCCGCTGCCGTCTTCCTGGAACAAGGCGGACGCGCCGCCCCGGCTGGCCATTGCGATCCGCGAGTGCGCCGCGCACGCGCATGGAGTGCGGGCGGGCGTGGTGAAGGACGCCGGCGACGATCCGGATGTGACCGACGGCGCGCTCATCCAGGCCGAGGTCAGTCATCTGGAGGGTCCTGGCCTGTCCGAAGAGGCGACGTTCCATGTGGAGGTTACCGGTGGCCAGGGCGTGGGCCGCGCCACCCTGCCGGGATTGCCGGTCGAGCCCGGACAGTCGGCCATCAACCCGGAACCGCTCAGACAGATCGAATGCGCCGTGCGCGAGGCGGTGCGCGAGAGCGGGAAGGCCGTTTCGGGCCTCATCCGCGTGGTGGTTTCCGTGCCGGAAGGCGAACGGTTGGCCAAAAAGACTTTGAACCCGGCGCTGGGCATTGTTGGCGGCATCTCCATCCTCGGCACGCGCGGCACGGTAAAACCCTTCAGCCACGAGGCCTACCTCGCTACGGTGCGCCAGGGCCTGGACGTGGCGCGAGCCACAGGGGTCCGGGAGGTGGTGCTCGCCACGGGCGGCCGTAGCGAACGGTTTGCCCGGACCTTCTGGCCGGCTTTTGCCCCAACGGCGTTTGTCCAGGCCGGCGACCTGTTCGCCGCCGGATGCGAGGAAGCTGCCCGACGCGGCTTCGCGAAAGCTTTCTG
>JBMCLC010000271.1:0-3749 GCA_048614715.1 Oceanidesulfovibrio sp. | reverse complement strand
GGAAAAGACCGATGCGCCCTGTCCGTGAGAACCGGATTTCCGGCCACCCCCAACTCTGCGGCGTATCCATAATGTGCCGAAAAACCATGTATTCGCCATTGGCACAATTTTTCCTATGTGTTCTCCAAAACCCTGCGCCAGTCCGGGCAGGCCGAAGACAGGGAAGACACTATGTGGAAAAAAATACTCCTCTTCACGCTCCTCGCCGCATTCCTGCTGGGCTGCAACTCGGCCAAGCGACCCGAGGTGACATTCGCCGGGCTGGAGCGCGGTGAATCGTCGATGGGGGCCCTGCCTCCGACGATAAAGGCGGAGGTCGAATCCGAGTTCTTCGCACCCTGGATCGGGTTCTCCGAGGCGCTCGTCCTGTTCCCGGAGGATCGTCAGGCGCTGGCCGAACTCGGCAACTCGCTGTACATGCCGGACCCCAAAGGGCGCGAGCAGATCGAATCGCAGTTCCTGTTCCTAACCCGCACCATCCGCAACCGGCTGGATCGCTGGCTGACCCGATCGGACAAATACGCCCCCATGGTGCAGAAGTACCTGCCGTTCATAGAAAGCGGATACAGCCCCAGGGCGCTGTCCCACGCAGGGGCCATGGGCATCTGGCAGTTCATGCCGGCCACGGCCCGCCGTTTCGGGCTTCAGGTGGGCAACGGCCAGGACGAACGCCAGGACCCGATGAAATCCACCATGGCCGCGATCGCCTACCTGCGGTTCCTCTATGACATGTTCGGGGACTGGTCGCTGGCGCTGGCTGCATACAACTGCGGGGAAAACAAGATCGCGCGACTCGTGAAAATGACCGGCGCGAGAAACTTCTTCGAGCTGGCCGCGGTGAACCACACCCTGCCTCCAAGGCAACGCCTGGCCAGGGAGACCATGCTCTACGTGCCGCGCTTCACGGCCATGGTCCGCGTGGGCGAGAACCTGGACCAGCTGGGCTTCACCCCGCCCTCGTGGAGGCAGCGCCTGGACATGGCCCAACTGTAACGGCCATCTGAACTGCAGCAGCGCGCGATTGCCTTGCACAAAAAAACGGACAGGCCCCACTCCTTTGCATGGAGGGGGCCTGAATTTTTGTTGCGTCCGTGTGGCGCGGTGTGCGCCGGCAGTCCTGGTTCACTCCAGGCTGGGCATGGTCTCACCCGCTTTCTTGGAGGCGTCCAGCGCTTTGTCGAACATGGCGGCGGCCTGCTCTTCCTCGCCCAGGGCGCGCAGGGCCGAGCCCTTCGCCACATAGAGCTGCAGGCTTTCGTCGCCCAGACGCTCGGCCGTATCGAGAGACTCCAGGGCCTGGCGGAACTGCTCGTTCTTCAGGTGGATGAGCCCGGCAAGGCGATACGACATGGCCGCATCCGGGGCCAGTTCCCTGAGCCGTTGCAAATCCGCCATGGCCTTGTCGTACTGCTCCGCATTGAACAGGCTGAAGGCGCGGCCCTCCAGCGCCGTCACGTCGTCGGGCCGCTCTTCCAGTACCGCCTCGAAATCCTCCAGCGATTCCAGGTGCCGGCCCGACTCGGAGAGCACCATGCCCCTGTAGAGCCTGGCCTCCAGCCACTCCGGACGCATGCCCAGCACATGGTTGATGTCGGTGAGGGCGTCCTCGTGGTTGCCCCGCTCCATGCGCGTATAGGAGCGATAGAGCCATGATTCCATATTGTACGGCTCCCCGGCGATGGCCTCGTCGAAATCCGCCTCGGCTTTTTCCAGCTCGCCCTGTTGCAAACGCGCCAGACCGCGACGGCGGTACGCCGCCGGATAGTTCGGATTGACCTCGATTGCTTCCCCGGCCAGTCGTTCCGAGGCGGCGTACTCTCCGGCCTCGAACAGCAGGATGGACTCCTTGAGCTTGAGCGGCGCGAGTAGTGATTCCGGGCCATGCGTGGCGTTGCTGGAAAGCTCCTCGAAAGTCGCGAGATCCTGTTCCGCGAACTCCTCCTGCTCCATCAGCTGGAGAGCGCCGCCGCGCATGAGGTAGAAATCCGGCTCGTAGGGCGCCAGCCCCACGGCCGCGTCGAAATGGTCGAGAGCGTCCTGGTACCGCTCCTGGTACAGGGCTATCTCTCCAAGCCCCACATGGCTGCGGCCGGCGAGACGGGCGTACTCCTCCGGAACGGCGGCCGCGCGCCTGTTGATAGCGCTAGCCACGGCGCGGCGGTCAAAGGATTGGACCACGGTCCTGAAGTCCACCGTGGCGGCGTCCAGGTCGCCTTTCTGCATGCGCGCCCTGCCGCGCAGGGTCAGCGCGCGCAGGTCCGTGGGATCGATTTCCAGGGACTCGTTCAGATCCGCCAGGGCCTTGTCCGCCTTCCCTTGTTCCAGATACGCCTCGCCGCGCAGCATGAGCGCGTCGGCCCGCGCCGAGGCCAGCATTTTCTCGTGGCCCAGGGCCTGGGTGAATGAATCGATGGCCGCGTCGTACTCGTCGTTCTGCAGCTGCACCGTGCCGTCCGCAAGGTCCCCGACGCCGGCGCAGCCCGCAGCGAATGCGGCGAGCAGAATGCAGGCAAGCAAAGCAACAGAAGAGGAACAGAGGGTATGATTGTGCATGAATACTTCATACACGACCCACGAAGCCAAGGGAAGGGAGCCGCGCTTTTTCACAGTACGAATCCACCAGACCGCCTGCGCGCATGCAGACTTTCTTGTCCCCCAACAGTAGCAATCGCCGGCCAACGTGATATGTTTCCCTACGATTGAAGAGCCGCGCCGGCATTTTCCCCTGGACAGCCCCTTCGACCCGACACCGAGGCGCATGATGAACGATTTTCTCTACACGACCAATCCCGACGCCAAGGACGCTATCGAGGCGTACGTGCGGCAGCGATGCGACGAGAGTTGCACTGTGGTTTCCTCATCCGGCGGCTGGGGCTCTTTTGCTTCCGTCGCCAGGCCGTCCACGCCGCATGTCTTCATAGACAACGACCGCCACCTTTATCTGCTCATTGGCAATCCCTCGTTCCAGGGGCGGTATGTCGGCTCCAGGAAAGGCGCCGTGGACCAGGGGGCCATCTCCCGGCTCGTGGACGAATCCTTCCGCAAGGAACAGGCCCTACGCTGGCACGAACACTTCAACGGCCAGTTCGCGATGGTCGCGGTGCAGAAACATACCGGCATGGTGTTCATGGCCTCGGACATGCTCCAGTTCATCACCACCTATTATACCACGCATCCCGGTGTGGCGGGCCCATGGTTCACCTGCGGCTCGCAGATAAACCACGTGGCCGACATCTCGGGCCGGCATGCGCTGGACCCGGTGTCCATAGCCGAAAGCCTGCTCTACAAGACCACCACATCACCCCACACCTTTCTCGACAACATCCTCACCGTGCCGCCGGCCACGGTGCTGTTCCGGCAGCCCGAGGGCGGCATCGCCTTGAAACGCTACTGGGAACCCCGGGAGCCGGAAACCATCGACTTCACCATCGAGGAATGCGGGCGCGAGCTGCGACGCATCGCGGAAAGCAACCTGGAGCAGGTCGCCCGGGACTACGATTCCATCGCCATCCTGCTCAGCGGCGGCAGCGATTCGCGCGCCGTGGCGGGCATACTCCGCGGCGTCCCGAACATCGAGGCCCTCACCTTTTCCGAGTCCGTCAACAGGGAAACGTCCCTGGCCAGGCGGATAGCCGAAATCGCAGGCCTGCCCTTCCGTCTTTTCTCCCATAACTCGGACTACTATCTCGACCATATCGACAAGTGCTCGGAACTCGCCGGCATCGACCAGTTCTTCATCCACTCGCACC
>JBMCLC010000270.1:0-3750 GCA_048614715.1 Oceanidesulfovibrio sp. | reverse complement strand
CAAGGTGCGCGCTGTATTCGATGTACCGTTCGGGCAGAAAGAGCTTGAGCAGCACGAGCCGAGCCACGCCGTACAACACCAGCGATGCGGCGATGATGGCGAATACGGCCCGGGACCGCCGGGCTGTTTCCCGCCACGGCGCCTTGAACAGAATCGCTAGCAAAACCAAGCCGAACGCTATCGCCACGACGGCGCCCAGGGCCGGTCCCCATTCCTGGAACGGCATGAGCTTTTCGAGCGGATCGAGCACGGCGATCTTGGGCACGGGCGGCGTGGGGAATATGCCGAGCCGTCCAGCTTCCGTGAATACGGGGCGGCCGATCATGTCCGCCTTGTCCACCAGGGGGCCGAACCCCGCTTCCGTCAGCGCCCTGCTGAAGGCGATGGTCAGCCCCCCGCCGATGGCGAACGTGGAGGCGATGGTCACGGTGGAAGCGCCCGCCGGCAGTGTGCGGCTGTGCGGCCGGATGCGCTGCCACACCCAGGCCAGGCCCATGGCGCCGGCGCAGAGCGCGAAAATATACGGGATGAACAACGCCTGGAGCACCATGCAGCCCAGGGCGATCCGGCCGCGGTCCGCCGTCCAGGCCCAGGCGAATCCGGCCAGCAGCGGACCCGCGAAGGCGCGGGCCAGGCCGCCGGAGATGTTGTGCAGAAAATACGGATGGAGCCAGAACACGGCCACGGCGGCGAAGCCGACGCACCGCCCCGTGTGGCCGCCGCCGGCGAGCCTGCGGGCCAGGCCGAAGACCGCCCCGCCCATGAGGGTGTACAGCGCGCCAGTGAGAAGCTTGCCGAAGAACAACGGGTCGATCCCGAGGAACGTGGCGGCCCTGTACACGCCGCGCGCGCCCCAGGACACATACTGGGCGGAATACTCGGAAAGAACGTCCATGGGCGAGTACAGTTCCGGATCGATCCACGAGCGCATCCAGAAGAGCTGCTGGCGCACGTCGTCGTTCACGACGTAGGGTTCGAAAAGGAACGGCCCGTGGGCGATGAGGAAGACGAGCGCGGAGAGCAGGAACGCCGCCGGAAGGTCGGCGCGTTCCGCTAGGAAGGGCTGGCCGAGTTCTGCGTTTGGTGAACCGCTCATGTATGGCAGTCGATCTCGGTTCATGCCGCCGGCGTGCGCGGCCGGTTCGCATGGCGCGCGCCGGAGCGAAGGAGCCCGGCGCGCGTGTTACTTCTGGATGACGACCTCGACCTTGAACCCTTCGCGGAGCAGCAGGTCCGGGTTGGACGCGGAGAGCTCCACCTCGTAATACGAGGGCTGGTCCAGGCCGGGCGAAATCGGGGTGAGCGCGATGTAGCTGACTTCGGCCGGGAATTTGCGGTCCAGATAGGTGCCGAGGGTGAAGTAGCAATCCTCGCCGGGCACGATGCGGCTGGCCTCGAGCTCGAACAGGTGCGCGCGGATGACCATGGGATCGAGCACGCCTATCATGGCCACGCTCAGGTCCTGCTGCACGGTCTGTCCCAGGTGGATGTCAGGGTTGAGCCGGAGCACATGGCCGTCGAACGGCGCCTCCACGGCCACGACCCTGGGCACGTGGTCGAAATCGACCTTGTCGCTGAGGATCTTTTTCAGGTTCGCAACGCGGTCCTCGATGGCGCTCTTCACGTTGTCGTAGTCGCGCTGAATGGACTCGCGCTTGCGCTGGAGCAGGTCCAGATTGGTGCGTTGCTCGCGCACGCTGGCCGGGGCGGCGAAGTCGTTGTCCGAGAGGACCTGGAGTTCCTGGAGATTGCGGCGCGCCTCGATGATCTGCGCGTCCATCTCGGCGAGCTGGGTCTCGATGTCGATGAGCGGTTCCGTGGAAACGTCATTGAGGAACTTCTTGTAGGCGGGCTCCAGAAGCTCGATGGACACGAGGGGCTGGTCCTCCCGCACCGAGTCGCCGACCCGGACGTGAATCTCCTGAATCTTTCCGGCGCCGGTAGTGGAGACCTGCTGTTTTCTGGAGCTGTAGAGCTTGCCCTGGAAGATGATGTCGTCGGGGTCCAGTTCGCGTTCGGCCTGCACAGGGGAATCCTGGGCCACGCCCTCCTGGGCCGTGCCGTTGATGGCCGAGGGTGAGGGAGCTTGCTGGGAGGCGTTCTGCGCGGGCGCGGATTCCGGTTGCTGCGTGGCTTCCGTCTGGTTCTGGGCGAACGACGGAACGCACAGGGCCGCGACGATCAGCAGCGCGCAGCTCACGCGGGCGGCGCTAGTGAGAATATTTCGCGGCATCGACATAGGATTTATAGAGATGTCCGGTGAACTGCCGGAAGTCGAACACCTTGAGGTCATATTCGAACTCCTTGGAGAGAAGAGCCGTGCGCGCGGTAAGACTGCTGCGGAGCGCGTCGATATACTTGGGGAACTGCATGGACCCCGACTTGAACTGGATTTCGGCCTTCTGTTTCTTGAGCGCGGTGATCTCGGCCTCGCTGTGGGCGAGCTTCACGCTGTCGGCAAGCTCCATGCAATCGCTCCGCTTTTCCAGGAATTGCGATCGGAAATCCAATGTCTTGGTGCGGTATTCGGCGCGGGCTTTGCGTATGTTTCTCTTCTCGCGGACAATGTTCCGATACCTTTCGCCCCAGTCCCACAAGGGGATGACGAAGCCGATGTTGGCCAGATAAATATCCGTGTTGTCGCGCGCCGAGTATTCCCGATTGATGCCGAAGGTATAGTTCGGCAGGTACTTGGCGTAGGCCAGGGTGAGCTTGTCCTTTTGCAGGGCGACCTCGATCCGCTCCTGTTTGAGCTCGATGGAGTTTTCCATGGCGTATTCGAGCGTGGCCGTGTTCGAATCGAACGTGCCGAGGAGTTGGCGCCGCATGTTTTCCAGATTGAGCGTCACGGCCTGCTCGGGCATGAGCCCTAGGAAGCCCTTGAGGCGGTCCATGGCCAGCAGCTTGTCGGTCCGGGCCTGCTCGCGCTGCTGCTCCGCCTCCTTGAGGCTCTTCTCGGCGATGAGCACGTCGAGGGCGATTCCCCACCCTTCGTTGTAGCGCTTGGTGGCAAAGGCCTTGTTCTGCCGCGCCAGTTCGATGGCGTCCACGTAGCTCTGTTCGAGATCGGTGAGGAAATCCACCGTGAGGTAGATCTTGCCGATGCTCGCGAAGACTTCGTCGATCACGCCCAGATGCTCGAGCACCGCGTAGTCGGTCATCAGCTGTTTGGACTCGATGGAGAAGTACGCGGCGATGGGATCATAGTTGCCGAACGAAAAATTAAAGGAGAAGGGCTTGCTCGTGCGATCGTCCGGGTTGTTCAGGCGGACGGTGGACGTCAGGAAGAAGTCCGGAAGCAGATTGGCGCGGGAGTCCCAGACATCGAGCCGGCGCACCTTAATCTCCACCGAGCTGGCCACCAGATGCGGCGACTGCTGCAGCGTGAGGCGCAGTAAATCGTCGAAGCCCAAAGGCTCAGTGGGGGCGTATGGCTGAACGTCCTCTTCGTCCTCGGCAGCAAGCGCCGGCACGGCGCACACGCACAGCAGCAGGAGGACGAGGGGAGCCAAGCGCTTTGCAATGGACGCGATTGTCATCGGGTATCGGGAGAGTAGCGTCACGAGAAAGCCCTGCTTCAACCTTCTATAAGATTACCATCGCGCAGGACACACTGCCTCGTGCACTGCTCGGCGACATCGGGATCGTGAGTAACAACCACCATTGCCGTCTGGCTATCTTTCACGAATTCGAGGAAGTAGCTCATTACCAGATCGCTGTGTTTCAGGTCAAGCTGGCCTGTTGGCTCAT
>JBMCLC010000269.1:0-3751 GCA_048614715.1 Oceanidesulfovibrio sp. | reverse complement strand
ATGACCGCTTCCCCGATGCCGCCGGCCGGGGCGTGGTCCTCCACGGTGATGATGACCCCTGTCTCCCGGGCGGCGACACGCAGTGTTTCGGCATCCACGGGCTTGACCGAATAGAGATCGATCACGCGCACCGCGACGCCCCGCCAGGCCAGCGTGTCTGCAGCGGCCAGGGCCTCGTGCAGGGTTATGCCCGCGGCCACGATGGTGGCCTCGTCCGCCCGGCTCTGCCGCAGCACCTTGCACCCGCCGATGGGAAATGTCTCGTCGTTCTTGTAGATCACGGGCGTCTTGGCGCGGGTGGTGCGCAGGTAGCTTATGGACTCGCGCTCCAGCGCCGCCTCCACCAGCCGTTCCGTGGACACGGCGTCCGCGGGGTAGAGCACGGCGCTGTCCTGGATGGCGCGGAAGAAAGCGATGTCCTCCAATCCCATCTGTGACGGACCGTCCTGCCCGATGGAGACGCCGGCGTGTGAACCCGCGATGAGCATTTTCGCGTCCGAATAGCGCGCCATGCGGATCTGGTCGTAGGCACGCTCCAGGAAAGCGGCGAAGGACGAGACGCAAACCGTGCGCCCGCGCAGGAACATGCCGAGCGCCGCGCCCACCATGTTCTGCTCCGCGATGAACATTTCGAAGAACCGTCCCGGCGCGACTTCCTTGATGGTCTCGGCCTTTGTGGAGTTGGAGACCTCAGCGTCCAGGACCACAAGGTCCGGCATGGCCAGGGCCAGACGCTTCAGGGCGTTGCCATATGCCTGGCGCGTGGCGACCTGCGTTTCCATGGCGTACTGAAACGTTTTGACCGGTGGCGTGTTGCTTATTGGAGGCGGGATGTCCTCTGGTTCGGCCAGTTCGAGGGTGAAGGTCTCGGGCTCGCCGCCCAACTCTTCTACGGCTTTTTCGAACTCCTCCTGCGGCAGTGGCTTTCCGTGCCAGCCGTCCTTGTCTTCCAGAGCGGAGACGCCGGCGCCTTTTAGGGTTCGCGCGATGACCATGAGCGGCCTGTCGCGGATGGCGAGCATGGTTTCGTACGCCGCGGCCACCTCCTTGATGTCGTGGCCGTCCTCCACCGTCGCGACCTGCCAGCCGAAGGCTTCCACCCGGTCGGCGTATGCGTTGATGTCGTGGCCGTACATGGTCTCCCCACGCTGACCCAGGCGGTTCACGTCCAGGATGGCCACGAGATTGTGCAGGCCGTAGTGCGCGGCGAGCTGAATGGCCTCCCATTGAGAGCCTTCGGCCATCTCGCTGTCGCCCAGCAGCACGAATGTCCGATACGGCAACGTATCCAAATACTTGCCGTTAATGGCCATGCCCACGCCAATGGACAGCCCCTGGCCCAGGGAACCGGTTGCCGCCTCGGTGTAAGGAAAACGGCGGGTGGGGTGGCCCTCCAGGGGGCTGTCGAACTGGCGGTAGGTCATCATGTCCTTCCAGTCCAGCCCGCCGGCCGCGGCCCATGCGGCGTAGAACAGCGGCGAGGCATGGCCTTTGGAGAAAATGAGCCTATCGTTGTTGGAAAATGCCGGCTCGTGCAAACGGAAGCGGAAGAACGGCTCACCGGTTCGGCTGCGGGCAAAAAGGAGCGCGGCAATGAGCTCCACGCCGGACAAGGACGACGTGGGGTGGCCGGAACCGGCTTTCGTGGTCGCGGCCAGGATATGATACCGCATGAGGGTCGTGAGTTTATCCAGCGTTGCGGAGTCAGGCATGTGCGTCATGCTCCTCGGGGCTAGGATGTTTTTGTGGTGACGTCTTCATGGTAGCCGGGGTGCAGGCTGCAGGCCGCCTCCGGCCCCCAGCCGCCTGCCGGGTATCTGTGCAGGTGCTCTTCGAACTCGCCGCATTCTTCGCACATCTCCAGAATCGGCGTGAGAAAGCCCCAGGTGAGCTCAACGCCGTCCTGGCGCCAGAAGAGCATCTGGTCGCCCATGATGCAGTCGAGCAGGACCTTTTCGTACGCTTCGAGCTTGGGGCCTTCCCCGTCGTTCTCGAAGCCGTAGTGCATGATGACCGGACGTAAACACAGCAGCGGCGCCGGCTGTTTCGCCATGAAATACATATGGATGACCTCGTCCGGATAGATGCCCATGAACAGCTTGTTCTGCTCGATGGTCTGGTCCAGCACTCCGCGCAGCATGGAGTGGGGAACCTCCTTGAACCGCACGACGATGCGGGAAATCTTGTCTGTCAGCCGCTTGCCCGAGGTGAGATAGAACGGCACGCCCTGCCAGCGCCAGTTGTCCAGGTAGACGCGCAGCATGGCGAAGGTTGGCGTGGAGGAATTCTCGGCCACGCCCTTTTCTTCCCGATAGCCGGGAACCCGCTTTCCGCCCACCTCGCCGGCCTCGTACTGGCCGAGCACCAGGTCCTTGAACTCGCGACGCACGTCGAAGGGGCGCAGACTGCGATACACCCGCGTCTTCTCGTCGCGTACGCGGTCCGCATGGAATCGGGAGGGCGGGCTCATGGCCGAGAGCGCGAGCAGCTGCATCATATGGTTCTGGAACATGTCGCGCAGCACGCCGGCCTTGTCGTAGTAGCCGGCGCGGTGGCCCACGCCCAGGTCCTCCGCCGAGATAATGGAGATGTATTCGATAAAATTGCGGTTCCACACCGGCTCGAATATGGCGTTGGCGAAGCGGAACATGAGGATGTTCTGCACGGTTTCCTTGGCTAGGTAGTGGTCTATGCGGAAGATCTGGTTTTCGGCGAAGCTACTATGCAGGGTGGCGTCCAGTTTGCGGGCCGAGGCGAGGTCGTGGCCGAAGGGCTTTTCCACCACGATGCGCGACCACCCTTTCCGCTGCTCGTGCGCCGCCAGGCCGGCCTCGCCCAGGTGGGAGGCGATGGTCGTGTACAGCGTGGGCGGAACGGCCAGGTAAAAAAGCCTGTTACCCAGGGTGGAGTCCTGCACCTCCTCGCTCGCGTCGATCTCCTCCAGCCGGTCCTTCAGGCCGCGAAACCCTTCCACGTCGTCGTAGTCGAGCCGGCAGTAAAACAGCCGGAGGGCCATTCGCCGCCACAATTCGCGGTCATATCCTGGCGCGAACTCGTCCAATGCCTCGCGCATTTTCTCGCGGAAGGAGTCGTCCGTGAACTCGGACCGGCCCGTACCCACGATGACGAAGCCCTCTGGCAGCCGCCCGTAGGCGTGCAGGTTGTACAAAGCAGGGAACAGCTTGCGCGAGGTGAGATCGCCCGTGGCGCCGAAGATGACGATGGCGCATGGCGCGAGCTGGAGTTCGGCGTCGCATCCCTGGCCGATGGATTCCTCCGCCTCGCGCATCGTGGCACGCGGTGGTTTCAGTTCTTGCACAACCTCACCCCTGATCCTTCTGCTTCACGGCGTGGCCGCCGAACTGGTTGCGCAGGGCCGCGAGCATGCGGTCGGCAAAGCTCGATTCCTCGCGGGAGCGGAAACGCTCCATGAGCGACAGGGCAATGACCGGCGCGGGAACCGCCGTATCCACGGCCTGCTGCACGGTCCAGCGGCCTTCGCCGGAATCGCTCACCCAGGGCTCTATCTCGTCGAGCTTCGGGCTTTCCTTGAAGGCGAGGCCCGCCAGTTCCAGCAGCCAGGAACGAATAACGCTGCCGTGATTCCACACCTCGCAGACCTCGGCGTAGTCCAGTTCGTCGGCGTAGTCGGAATGCTCCAGAATGTTGAATCCTTCGGCGTAGGCCTGCATGAGCGCATATTCGATGCCGTTGTGAACCATCTTGACGAAGTGGCCGGCGCCGGGTCGCG
>JBMCLC010000268.1:0-3769 GCA_048614715.1 Oceanidesulfovibrio sp. | reverse complement strand
GGAAGCAATGCTCGAAGCCCTGCAGGAAGGCCACACCCTGCGGCGCGAGGTGCGGCTAATAACCCGCCAGGGTAAAACCATCACCGCAGACACGGGGGCCACGCGCATCTCCTCGGGCCGCATGCGCTTCATGTTTCGCGACATCACACACCGCAAGCGGATGGAGGAAGAACTCCGCAGCGCCAAGGAAGAGGCTGAACAGGCCAACAAGGCCAAGAGCATATTCCTTGCCAACATGAGCCACGAGATCAGAACCCCCCTGTCCTGCGTCATCGGCATGTCCGAATTGACCCTGGAGACGGAGCTGGACGAGGAGCAGCGAGACAATCTCGAAATGATCCTGGACTCGGCCGAGTCCCTTCTGGACATCATCAACGACATCCTGGATTACAACCGCATCGAGTCCAAGGGGCTGACCCTCTCCTTCAACGATTTCCAGCCCCGCCGCCTCCTGCTCAAGACCTTGCGCAGCTTCTCCACCCAGGCGTCACGCCGCTCCACAAAGCTGCTGCCCCACGTGGACGACGACGTCCCGCAAACACTCTCCGGCGACCCGGGCCGGCTCGCCCAGATCATCCGCAACCTCATCTCCAACGCCATTAAGTTCACCCCCGAGGGCACCATACGCGTCCAAGTCGGCGTGGAATCCATTGTGGACCGCATGGCCACCCTGCGCTTCACGGTTTCGGACACCGGCATTGGCATTCCCGAAGACAAGATGGACGCGCTTTTCCAAAGCTTTTCCCAGGTGGACAGTTCCTATTCCAAGAAACATGCCGGCACCGGACTCGGACTCGCCATATCGAAAAGCCTTGTCACCATGATGGACGGCGAGATACACGCCCGAAACAATCCGGACGGCGGATCGACATTCACCTTTACTGCCAGTTTTTCTGTCCCGGAAACTGTTGCGGAGGAGCCTGTGGCAATGCACGCGCCGGAGAAGGCGGATGATTTCCAGGAACCGGCGCTGTCCATACTGGTCGCTGAGGACAACAGGGTGAACCAGGTTTTCCTGACGCGCTTCCTCCAAACGCGCGGCCATGCAGTCCAGATAGCGGAAAACGGCCAAAAGGCTCTGGAACTGCTGGCCGACAACGATTTCGATCTTATTCTCATGGATATCCAGATGCCCGAGATGGACGGCCTGGAAACCACACGGCGCATCCGCGCCGGCATGGTGCCCGGCCTCGACCCACGCATACCCATCATCGCCCTCACGGCCTACGCCATGAAGGGCGACCAGGAACGTTTTCTCGCCGCCGGGATGGACAGCTACCTGTCCAAGCCGGTGAACAGGCCGGATCTGTCCGCCCTGCTGCTGCGCTACGGCGCCGGCGGCGCAGCCGAGCAATAAGGCGACGCCCAGCGGCGCGCCGTTTAAGGAGCACTCCACTTTGTCACAACGCAACACCTATGACACCATCATCGTGGGGGCTGGCCCCGCCGGCCTCTTTGCCGCATATGCCTTGTCGGCAGAACTGTCCATGAAGGTCCTGGTCCTGGAAAAGGGCCACGAAATTCCCAAGCGCATCTGCCCGCTCAAGGAGGAAATGTCCTGCAAGCGCTGCAACCCCTGCCACATCCTCTCCGGCGTGGGCGGCGCCGGCCTCTACTCCGACGGCAAGCTCAACTACATCCACAAGCTGGGCAAGACCGATCTCACCCAGTTCATGAGCGTTCCCGAGGCCGAAAAGCTGATTGACGAGACCGAGGAGATTTTCAACCGCTTCGGCATGGACGGCCAGATCTATCCCACGGACATGGAGGCGGCCGAAGAGCTGCGCAAAAAGGCCAAGATCAACGGCATCGACCTGCTCATCATCCGCCAGAAGCATCTCGGCAGCGACAAGCTCCCCTCGTACATCGAGGGCATGACCGAGGAGCTCAAGCGGCGGGGCGTCGTCTTTCAGACCAAGGAAGCAGCCGAGGACGTCATCGTGGAGAACGGCCGTGTCGCCGGGGTCGTCACCAAAAAGGGCGAGTACACTGCCCCCAACGTCATCCTCGCCCCGGGACGCGTAGGCGCGGAGTGGGTGGCCGGCGTGGCCGAACGCAACGGCGTGGAGCTCAGCCAGCGCGGCATCGAGATCGGCGTGCGTGTGGAGGTGCACAAGGACATCCTGCACGACGTCACCAACGTCATTTACGACCCCACATTCTTCATCCAGACCTCCAAGTACGACGACCAGACCCGAACCTTCTGCACGAACCGCCAGGGCTTCGTCTCCCTGGAGAACTACCAGGACTTCGTCTGCGTAAACGGCCACGCCTACATGGACCGCAAGTCCGAAAACTCGAACTTCGCCTTCCTTTCCAAGGTGGTGCTTACCGAACCCATCTCCGACAACCAGGCCTTCGGCGAGGCCATCGGCCGGCTGGCCACTCTCATCGGCGGTGGCAAGCCCATCCTCCAGCGCTTTGGCGATCTGAAACGAGGCCGCCGCTCCACCTGGAACCGCATCCGCAAGGGCTCCCTGGAGCCCACGCTCCAGAACGTGGTCTGCGGCGACATCGCCATGTTCATGCCCCATCGCATTCTCGCCAACATCATCGAGGGGCTCGAGAAGCTCGATCTCGTGGTGCCGGGCGTGGCCAACGAAGAAACCCTGCTTTACGCGCCCGAGATCAAGTTCTTCGCCACGCAGGTGGAAACCGACTCCCAGCTCATGACGCCCATCGAGGGGCTTTACGTGGCGGGCGACGGCCCAGGCGTGGCCGGCAACATCGTCTCCGCGGCGGCCACCGGGCTCATCCCGGCCAAACGCATCCTCCAACGCCGGGATGAAAACGCCTAGCACCTCGTTCCGGATCCCGGTTCAGCATTCATAGTCTCGGCCCCGGTCCGCGCATTCGGGAATTTTCTTTCGGATGCCCGCGCCGGGGCTTTTATGTGCGCGCGCCATGGTGTATTGTGGAGGGTGTCATATTATCGCCAAACCACAACCATTCGTTCCACACCAGATTATGGAGGTGTGCCGTGCGAACAATGCCCTTTGCCCTGCTTATCGCCTGCCTGATGCTGGCTGCCTGCGCCAAGCCCATGACCCTTTCCGACTTTCGCTTCCGCTGCCGCTTTGCCGAACAGAACGGCGGTTCATTCAGCGATACTTCAGGCTGTAATTTCCAGATGCAGGAAAACCTCTGTCGCGATTACGCCAACGCCCTGGCCCAGGACTACCTCGGTCGCGGTGAATGCATCCAGGCGTGTCGCGACGTCCAGCAGTCCTATTCCCTGCGCGCCGCCCCCATGGGCTGCTTGCGCTATACCCAAAGAACCCAGACCATCTGCGAGCAATACTGCCGGCAGAACTATCAGTAATTCCAATCGCGTCGGGTTTCTGGCGCGCCCAGGCGCCCGGCCGCCCGCGTGGCGACGACGCTTGTCACGCCACCCGGAGGACACCAACCGTGACCACTTTTCACCGCATCATATCCATCGTGCTGGTAGGCGCCGCGTGCGCCGCGATGCTGGCCTCGTGCGCGCCGACCAGGCCCATGTCCATCTCGGACTTCCGCTTCCGCTGCCGTTTCGCCGAGGATGATCAGCTCACCTACAATGACGTCATCGCCGGCTGCGACATGCAGACCCAGGCGCTGCTGTGCGACGAATACACCGCGAACCTCAAGGCGGAACACCCGAGCAGGGCGTCCTGCATTCAGGGATGCCGGGACGTTCTGGCACGAAACAGCGCCATCACCATGTTTTCGAGCTGTTTCCATTTCGGCACGCGCTCCCGCACAATCTGCGAGCAGTATTGCCGCCAGA
>JBMCLC010000267.1:0-3785 GCA_048614715.1 Oceanidesulfovibrio sp. | reverse complement strand
TCCAGAATGGTGGTGGCTCGGTTCGGGTCCTGGCGCACCGTGAGCGCCATGTCCAGCAGCCTGTTCCACGCTTCCCAGCGCTCGTCCCCCTGCGGTTCGGACTGGATAAAGTGCTCATACAACCGCTCCGCTTCGCCGTAATGGCCGGCGGCAAAGGACTGGCGAGCCTGATCCAGAATCGGCGGCTGTTTCTCGATTCGTTGCAGCCGACAAAGACGCAGAATCCGAACAAGGCCGCGACAACGAGAATGAAACGGAAGCCGCGAAGGCCGGGGGTATGGCGATAGGAACACATCATGAAAGCCGGGGTGGTGCAAAGGCGACGGCGGGAGCCGGACTCGCCGGCTCCCGAGCCGTGCCCGGTCAGATCGTGTTTTCCTGCACGATGTCGAAGGCCACGGCGGTGCCGCCGTTGTCCAGGCGCACGACGCGCACTCCCTGGGTGGCGCGTCCCACCAGGCTGATGTCTTTGACCGAGGTGCGGATGATCTTGTTGGTGGAGGTGAGCAGGACGATCTCGTCATCCTCGTGCATGGCCGTGGCGCCGAGCACGCTGCCGGTTTTGGAGGTTGTCTTCATGTTGATGATGCCTTTGCCGCCGCGGGACTGAAGTCGGTAGAGGTCCAGCGCCGAGCGTTTGCCGAAGCCCTTTTCCGAGATGGTGAGGATCTGCGGCCTGGTTTCCTCGTGCGGGATGACGGCGGAGACGACCTCGTCATTCTTGGACAGGGCGATGCCCTTGACGCCCATGGAGGAACGGCCCATGGGCCGCACGTCCTTGAGGCTGAAGTGGATGGACATGCCCTTGGCCGTGGCCAGAATGACCTCGTCCGAGCTGATAACGTTGCGCACTGTGATGAGTTCGTCATCGTCCCGCAGGCCCACGGCGATGAGTCCAGTGCGCCGGCAGCGGGAGTACTGGTCCGCGCTGGTGCGCTTGACCACTCCCTGCCTGGTGACGAACAGGAAGAAGCGGTCCTCGCTGAACTCGCGGATGGAAAGGATGGTTGCGGCCCACTCGTCCTTTTCCAGCGGCAGGAGGTTGGCGATATGCGCTCCCTTGGCCGTGCGCGAGCCTTCCGGCACCTGGTGGGCCTTGAGCTGGTACATGCGGCCGCGGTTGGTGAACAGCAGCAGGTACTGGTGGTTGGTGGTGACGAGGAAATTCTTGATAATATCCCCGTCCGAGGTGGCCACCCCTGCGATGCCTTTACCGCCACGGCGCTGCTGCTGGTAGGTGTCCAGCGGCGTGCGCTTGATGTAGCCCCGGCGCGAGAGCGTGATGACCACGTCCTCGTCGGCGATGAGGTCCTCGATGTCGATGCCGCAGGCCTCGTCCTCCAGAATGCGGGTCCGTCGCGGAGAGGCGTAGCTTTTCTTGATCTCCTCGAGTTCGTCTCGAATGACGCCCACGAGCACTTCCTCGCTCCGAAGAATGGAGTTGAGGTACTCGATGCGCTTGATGAGCTCGGCGTACTCTTCCTCGAGCTTGTCGCGCTCCAGGCCGGTGAGGCGCTGCAGCCGCATGTCCAGTATAGCCTGGCTCTGGACCTCGGAGAGATCGAACCGCTCCATGAGTCGGACCTTGGCCGTGGCCGGGTCCTTGGCGGAGCGGATGAGCTCGATGATCTCATCGATGTTGTCCAGGGCTATCTTCAGCCCTTCGACGATGTGCAGCCGCTCCTCGGCCTTGCGCAGGTCGTAGCGGGTGCGCCGCAGAATGACCTCGCGGCGGTGCTCCAGGAAATACTCCAGGATCTGGCGCAGGTTCAGGAGCTGGGGCCGGTTGTTGACCACGGCCAGCATGTTGAAGCCGAAGCTCGTTTCCAGCTGGGTGTACTTGTACAGCGAATTGACCACGATATCCGGGATCACGCCCTTTTTCAGGTCGATGACCACGCGGATACCCTTGCGGTCGGACTCGTCGCGCAGATCGCTTATGCCGTCGATCTTCCTGTCGTTGACGAGCTGGGCGATCTTCTCGACCAGGCTCGCTTTGTTCACCGCGTAGGGGATTTCCTTGATGACGATGGACTCGAACCCCTTTTTGCGCTCGACGATCTCCACCTCGCCGCGCACGCGTACCGAACCGCGGCCCGTGGTGTAGGCGTCGCGCAGTCCTACGCCGGCGAACACCGATGCTCCGGTGGGGAAGTCCGGCCCCTGTATGAGCTGCATGAGCTCGCCAACCGTGGATTGGGGGTTGTCCAGCAGAAGCAGCAGGCCGTCCACGAGCTCGCCCAGGTTATGGGGCGGGATGTTCGTGGCCATGCCCACGGCGATGCCGGCCGAGCCGTTGAGCAGCAGGTTCGGCACCTTGGTGGGCAGGACGACGGGTTCCTGCAACGTGTTGTCGTAGTTGGCCCGATAGTCGACGGTCTCTTTTTCGATATCCGACAGAAACTCGCTGGTGAGCTTGGTCATGCGGACTTCGGTGTACCGCATGGCCGCAGCCGCATCGCCGTCTATGGAACCGAAGTTGCCCTGCCCGTCCACGAGCATGTCGCGCATGGAGAAGTTTTGGGCCATGCGCACCAGAGCGTCGTACACGGCGCTGTCGCCGTGCGGGTGGTACTTGCCGATGACATCGCCGACCACGCGCGCGGATTTCTTGTGCGCCCGGTTCCAGGTGTTGCCCAGGTCGTACATGGCGTACAGAATGCGCCTGTGCACGGGCTTGAGGCCATCGCGGACATCCGGGATGGCGCGGCCGATGATGACCGACAGCGAGTATTCCAGATACGACTTGCGTATCTCTTTCTCGATGGAGATTGAATCTATCACGTACGTGATCCTGTTGATTGGATTTTGAACAGCCTGCAATTCGACAGGCCGTATTCTGTCCGTTAAATGTCGAGTTCCTCGACCATGAGGGCGTTGCGTTCGATGAACTCCCGGCGCGGCTCCACCTTGTCACCCATGAGATCGGAGAAGATGGAGTCCGCCTCGATCGCGTCCTCCACGGACACCTGGAGCATGCTCCGGTTCTCCGGATTCATGGTCGTCTCCCAGAGCTGTTCGGCGTTCATCTCGCCCAGACCTTTGTAGCGCTGGATGGAGATGCCCTTGTGGGCCTCGCCGAGCACGGCTTCCAGCAGCTCGAACATGCTCTCCATGGGCTGGCCTTTGTCTTCATCGTCCTTTTTTCTGCGCAGGGTGAAGGTGAGGCCGCCGCAGATGCCGCGGATGTCCGAGAACGATTCGTACGAGGACTTGTAGAGCCGGGAGTTGAAGAACTCCACGCCTATCTGGGCGCGGTGGCCCTTGGAGTCGATGAGGAAAAGCCAGACCCGGCGTTCCTCGTCGTCCTCCTCCACGTTGAGGTTGACCACGTAGCCCAGTTCCTCGAGATAGGCTTTGAAATCGCGGCCCTTTTCATCCTCTATGTCGGAGGGGGAGAGCTTGTGCTTGTAGTGCAGGAAGTCGAGGAACATGTCCCGGGCGATGCCGATGTTCTCGACCTCACCCATCTTCTCGCGCACGAAATTGACGCCCTTGAGCAAATCCACGATCTGTTGTCCGGAGAAGTTCAAGCCGTTCTCAGAGACCACCACGAGTTCGTCGCTCACGCGGTCCATGAGGAAGGCCTTGAGCTCATCCTCGTCCTTTATGAAACGCTCGAACTTGGAGTTGTGGGCCCGGTAGAGCGGCGGCTGGGCGATGTACAGGTAGCCGCGTTCGATGAGCTCGCTGTACTGGCGGAAGAAGAAGGTGAGCAGCAGCGTACGGATGTGCGCGCCGTCCACGTCGGCGTCGGTCATGATCACGACCTTGTGGTAGCGCAG
>JBMCLC010000266.1:0-3803 GCA_048614715.1 Oceanidesulfovibrio sp. | reverse complement strand
CAGCGCTGAATATCCTCCGGTGTGGCGAAGCGCACGCTCGTCATGTCGATGAGCAGGGAGCGTTTGATGCGGCGACCGCCGGCCTCCTGCATGCCCCGCCAGTTGATGAAGGAGTTGTCCAGAAACTTGTGGGTGGGGATGGCGGTGATGGTCTTGTCGAAGTTCTGGACCTTTACCGTGTGTAGGGCCATGTCCACCACGTCGCCGTTGGCGCCGAAAGTGTCCATCTGAATCCAGTCGCCTTTGCGCAAGAGGTCGTTGGAGGCGATGGACACGCTGGCGACCAGGGAGAGGATGGTGTCCCGGAAAATGAGCAGGAGTATGGCGGAGAGGGCGCCAAGACCGGAGATGAGCGCCCAGGGCGAGGTCTCCACGAGGATGGAGAAGATGACGATGGCCCCGAGAATGAAGATGAACATCTTGGCGAGCTGGGCGTAGCCCTTGAGCGGCCGCCTGCGGGAGAGGGCCGTTTCCTCGTAGATCTGGATGGAGGTGTCGATGAATTTGGTGACCAGCGCCACGATCTCCGCGAGCATCCAGACGTACACGGCCTTGCGGAAGCCTGCCTGGCCCTGGGGCAGCAGGGCCGAGCCGTAAAGCAGCACGATGGCGGGCAGCAGCGCGGCGATGTTGCGCACGGCCCCGCGTTCCACGAAGTAACTGTCCCAACGGGAGCGCGTCTTGCCGGAGAGGGAGCGGATGATCCGCTCCAGGATGGGCTTGCCGATGTAGTAGACTGCGATCGCCAACAGAATAATGGCGATGAACAAGGCGATTCCCTGGTAGACATCCTCCATGGGGATCGCGTTCTTGACCTTAAGGAGCCAGTCGGGAATTCGGGCTGCTGATTCCATGCGTCGGTATGAGAACAAGACGGCGCGGGGATTCCCGGGAACCCCCGCGTGTCATCAGGTTTCTGTCGCGGCGTCGGAGCCTTGGGCCGGCGGAGCCGGAGTAGCTTCGGAGGTGGCCGCGTCCGGCTTCTCATCGGGGCGGTTTCCACGCAACCGTTCGATAACGATGTAGAGCGTGGGTATGAAGAACGTGCCGAGCAACGTGGCGAAGAGCATGCCGGCGAAGACCGAGGTGCCCAGGGAGTGGCGGCTGGCGGCGCCGGCGCCGCTGGCGATGACCAGGGGCAGCACGCCCAGGATGAAGGCGAAGGACGTCATGAGGATGGGCCGGAAGCGCAAGTGCGCCGCCTCCACGGCGGCTTCGCGCACGGTGAGCCCCTGCTTGCGGCGCATCATGGCGAATTCCACGATGAGGATGGCGTTCTTGGCCGCCAGGCCGATGAGCATGACGAGGCCGATCTGGGCGTAGACGTTGTTGTCCAACCCGCGGAGCAACTGGCCGAGCATGGCGCCGAACACGGCCACGGGCACGCAGAGGATGACCGACCAGGGGATGAGCCAGGATTCGTACAGCGCGCACAAAAAGAGCACCACCATGAGTACGGCCAGACCGAAGGCGACGAAGGCCTCCCCACCCTGCTGGATCTCCTGGTAGCTCATGCCGGACCAGGCGTAGCCGTAGCCCTGGGGCAGGTTCGAGGCGGCGACTTCCTTGAGGGCGGTCAGAGCCTGGCCGGAGCTGTATCCCGGCGCGGGGCCGCCGCTGATTTCCACGGTCTGGTAGAGGTTGAAGTGCTGCACGTACTCCGGCCCGGTTATGGACTGGGCCTTGGTGAGCGTGGACAGTGGTACCATCTGTCCGTCGGTGGCGCGCACGTAGAAGCTGCCGATCTGCTCCACGCGCCGGCGGTATTCGGGCTGGGCCTGGAGCATGACGCGGTATGTCCTGCCGAATTTGTTGAAATCGTTGATATAGTATCCGCCGAGGAAGGTCTGGAGAGCGGAGAAGATGTTCTCCACGGGCACGCCCAGGGTCTTGGCTTTCTCGCGGTCCACGTCCACCCGTATCTGCGGCACGTCGGCGTTGAACGAGCTGAAGATGGCGCCGATCTCGGGACGCTGCTGCGCCGTTGCGATGAACTGCTGCGCCGTGGAGGCGAGCTCATCGATGGAGCCGCCGGAGCGGTCCTGCAGCTCGAAGGTGAAGCCGCCGGCCGTGCCCAGGCCGCGAATGGGCGGCGGATTGAAGACGGAAACCACCGCATCGTTGTAGTTGCGGAATGCGGCGCGGGTTTTTTGCATGATGCCGTCAATGGAGAGGGCCGCTGTCTGGCGATCCGACCAGGGGTCGAGCACTACGATGATGCTCGACGCGTAGGAGCTGATCGCCCCGTTGAGCAGGTTCATGCCGCCGAGGACAATGAGATCGGACACGCCGTCGATTTGCTGCACCGTTTTTTCCACGTGCTGCATGACTTCGTCCGTGCGCTGCAGCGAGGCCGCGGGAGGCAGCATGACAGTGCCCATGAAGGCACCCTGGTCCTCGTCCGGAACGAAGCCGGTGGGCAGCTTTTCGATAAGGCCCCAGCAGCCGACAAGGAGCGCGGCGAGCACGCCCATGGTGAGCAGGGAGTAGCGCAGCGCCCCGCGCACTCCGGTTAGGTAGCCCCGCGTCACGAACTCGAACGCCCTGTTGAACATGGCAAAGAACCAGCCCAGCGGACCGCCGGCCTTGTAGTGCGGCTTGAGCATAAGTGCGCACATTGCCGGGGAGAGGGTCAGGGCGTTGAGCGTGGATATGGCCACGGACACGGCCAGGGTGAGGGCGAATTGCTGGTAGAGCCGGCCGGAGATGCCGCCCATGAAAGCCACGGGCACGAACACAGCGATGAGCACAAGGCTGGTGCCAATAATGGCGCCGGACACCTCGTCCATGGCCTTGATGGTCGCGTCCTTGGGACTGAGCCCTTCTTCGTCCATGATCCGCTGCACGGCCTCCACGACCACGATCGCATCGTCCACCACGATGCCGATGGCGAGCACGATGCCGAAGAGCGACAGGGTGTTGATGGAAAAGTCCAGCAGGGTGAAGAAGGCGAACGTGCCCACCAGGGAGACGGGCACCGTGAGCATTGGAATGAGCGTGGCGCGCCAGTTCTGCAGAAAGACGAAGACCACGAGCAAAACGAGCAGGAGCGCCTCGATCAGGGTCTTCAGGACTTCGTCGATGGATGCGTCGACGAAGAGCGTGGTGTCGTACGGTATGGTGTATGAAATCCCTGTGGGGAACTGGGTGGAGAGGGACTCCATGGTGGAGCGTATCTGGGCGATGGTGTCCAGGGCGTTGGCCCCGGGCAGCTGGTAGACGAGGATGGAGCAGGTGTCTTTGCCATTGAGCCGGCTGAAATAGGTGTAATCCTGGGAGCCGAGCTCCGCCGTGCCCACGTCCTTGATGCGCACCATGGAGCCTTCCTCGTTGGCGCGCAACACGATGTTCATGAACTCCTCGGCTTCACTGAGCCGGCCCTTGACCTGCACCGCGTACTGGAACTCCTGCCCCGGCGGCACGGGCGGCAAACCGATCTGCCCCGCCGGAGCCTGCACGTTCTGCTCGGCTATGGCCGAGGCCACGTCGTTCACGGTGAGGCCGAGTTCCGCCATTTTGCCCGGGTCCAGCCAGATGCGCATGGAGTAGTCGCCCGCGCCGAACACGTCGACGCTGCCCACGCCGGCGATGCGCGAGAGGGAGTCTGATATGTTGATGCGCGCGTAGTTGGTGAGGAACAGGCTGTCGTACTCCCCGCCCAAGGCTGTGAGGCTGATGACGGCGAGCATGTCCGGCGATTGCTTCTTCACGGTGACGCCGGATTTGGTGACATCCTCCGGCAATTGCGGCTGCGCCAGGGAGAGCCGGTTCTGCACGTCCACCGTGGCAAGGTCCAGGTCCCG
>JBMCLC010000265.1:0-3805 GCA_048614715.1 Oceanidesulfovibrio sp. | reverse complement strand
CACAACCGAGTTCGACTGGGAAACCGCACTGGAAGCCGAGAGGGAAGCCGTATGGGGCGAGGAAGCGTATCCTGTGTTCCGTGAGCGTGTCAGGCCCGGCGCGAGAGTCCTTATTATGGGCGACAACGCCGGCGAGATCGGCCTGGACACCCTGCTTGTGAAGGTTCTGTCCGAGCGGGGGGCCGAGGTGACCTACGCCGTGCGGGATAAACCCGTGCTCAACGACGCCACCATGGCGGATGCGGAACGCGTGGGCATGACCCGGCTGTGCCGCGTGGTCTCATCAGGCTCCGATGCGCCGGGAGCGGTGCTGGACCGTCTCAATCCCGCAACGCGGAAGCTCATGGGCGAGTCCCACGTGCTGCTGTCCAAGGGGCAGGGCAACTTCGAGTCCCTGGAGGGCCGCGTGGCCAACGTGTTTTTCGCCCTCAAGGCCAAGTGCCGGGTGGTGGCGCGGGCCCTGGACGTGGAGCAGGGGGCTTCGGTTTTCGTACATCATGAATGAACCGGCTTGAGCACAACCCGGCAAAGGGGCTATGGTCGGAAAATATCAAGGAGTCATCATGCGCATCAATTTGTGCTGCATCCCGGGCGATGGCATAGGTCCGGAAATTGTGAAACAGGCCGTGAAGGTGCTGGACAAGATTGGGGCCAGTTTCGGCCACGAGATCGAGTACACCGAGGCCCTGCTCGGCGGCGTTGCCATCGACGAGACCGGCGTGCCACTGCCGGAGGAGACCGTGGAAAAGTGCCTGGCTGCGGACTCGGTGCTGCTGGGGGCCGTGGGCGGGCCCAAGTGGGACGGTGTGGAGCGCAACATCCGGCCGGAGACCGGTCTGCTGGGCATCCGCAAGGCTTTGGGCCTGTTCGCCAACCTGCGGCCGGCGAGGCTTTTTCCCGAGTTGGCCGACGCCTGCCTGCTGCGCAAGGACATCCGCGAGCGCGGCATCGACGTCATGGTCATCCGGGAGCTCACCGGCGGCATCTATTTCGGCGAGCCCAAGGGCGAGGACACCACGGAATCCGGCGAACGCCGCGCCTTTAACACCATGGTCTACCGGGAAAGCGAGATCAGACGCATCGCGCGCATAGGTTTCGAGACCGCACGCAAACGCTCCAACCGCCTGACCTCCGTGGACAAGGCCAACGTACTCGACGTTTCGCAGCTCTGGCGCGAGGTGGTGGTGGAGCTGGCCGAAGAATACCCGGACGTGGAGCTGGACCACATGTACGTGGACAACGCGGCCATGCAACTGGTGCGCGATCCCTCCCAGTTCGACGTCATCGTCACCGGCAACCTGTTCGGCGACATCCTCTCGGACGAGGCCGCGGCTATCACCGGGTCGCTGGGCATGCTGCCATCGGCGTCCGTGGGCGAATCCGGCCCCGGTCTGTTTGAACCCATCCACGGCTCGGCACCGGACATCGCCGGCCAGGACAAGGCCAACCCCCTCGCCACCATCCTTTCCGTAGCCATGATGCTGCGCCACTCCCTGGATCGGGCCGCCGAGGCCGAAGCCATCGAGCGGGCCGTGCAGTCCGCCCTGCAGGACGGTTTGCGCACTGGCGATATCATGGAGCAGGGCAAGCAGCTGCTGGGCTGCGAGGCAATGGGCGACGCGGTGGTGGAACGCATGGCTTAGGAGAACGCACAATGGCCGGGCTGGAACCGCCGTATCGCATCAGTTTTCTCGGGCAGTTCCTGATGCGGAAGGGATTGGTCAACGAGGAGCAGTTGCTCGAGGCCGTTGGCTACCAGAAGGGAGTCAACGAGCTCATCGGCGACCTCGCGGTTCGGCGCGAGTACCTCGCCCCGAACGACGTGGAGGCCATCCTGCGGTCCCAGCGCGAGAGCGAACTTCCGTTCGGCCAGATCGCCGTGGAGCAGGGACGCCTCACCGAGGCGCAGCGCGAGTCCCTGGTCCAGGCCCAGGCCATGGGCTACGTTTTTTTGGGCGAGGCGCTGCTGGCCAACGGCTTTCTCACGGCCCTGGAGTTCGTGGAGGCCATCAACGAATTCTCGCGCGTAGAGCGCGCTCTGGCCGCCTGCAACAGGGATGTCCTCCACAGTACGGAACACCAGGACTTGTTCCTGAAGGTCGTGGACTCCTTCCGCGACGCCCTCTCGCAGCTCGCCGGGACACCGGTGAAGATGGGCCGGGCGCATCTGCCCCTGGCCGCCGGGGGCGTTTTTCAGCAGAGCATGGGAGAGGCCGGCATCCTGTTCCGCGTGAGCCTGCTGGGCGGCCTGGCCATGCGCTTCTGGGCGCTGTTCCCAGGGGAGCTGGCCGAGCGGCTCATGGGCTCGGCGCCGCCGGAGCCCGGCCCGGCCGGTTCCTGGGCAGGCGTCACCAAGACGGCGGCTGCCATTCGTCCCCTGGAGGAAGGCGAAACCTGGACCGGCCTGGCGCGGACATTCGTCCTGTTCTTGCGCAGCCGCCTGGGCGAGGAAAAGTACGGGGACTTCTCGGCTGTGGCCCAGTGGGTGGATGCCGAGGGGGAGCGCGCCGCCATGGAAGGCGCCCTGACCGTGGACATGGACTGCCCTGAAGGACGGTTCCATGCGGCGTTCCTCATAGAGGAGGCCGACATGGCGCCATCCGGAGGCGTGGGCGACAGCGCATACGAACACGAACAATCTTCATAAGAAGCGATACATATGACGGTGACCATCGACTCCCTGTCCAAGTCGTACGGGGGCAGGGACCTTTTTACCGATTTTTCCCTGGAAATAGCGAACGGCACACGCCTGGCGGTGGCCGGTCCCAACGGCACAGGCAAGACCACCCTGCTCAAGATGATCGCCGGAGAGGCCAACCCGGACAGCGGACGGGTCATCCTGCCCAGGGCCGCGCGCATCGGCTATGTGGCCCAGGAGCTGGGCCCCCAGACCCTGGAAAAGTCGCTCCTCGAGTTCGTCATGGAGGTGTTGCCCTCGTGGAACGAGTTCTGGGAGGACTGGGAACAGGCCCACGAGCGCGGCGACGAAGCGGCAATGAACCGCCTCACGGCCAAGCAGGCGGAGCTGGAGCTGCGCTACGGCTACAATCCGGAGCACCGCGCCCACGCTGTGCTCTCGGGCCTGGGGTTCGAGGCCGCCGTGCACGAACGCAAACTCGGCGCCTTCTCCGGCGGCTGGCGTGAGCGCGCCAAGCTGGCCCGGGTGCTCACCGCCGGGGCCGACCTGCTCATCCTGGACGAGCCCACAAACCATCTCGACCTCGAGGCTGTGGAATGGCTCGAGCAGTTCCTGCTGGCCTACGAAGGCGTGCTCGTTTTCGTGGCGCACGATCGCGTGTTCCTGGACAACGTGGCCACCCATGTTCTTTTCCTCGGAGGCAGCCGGCCGTTGGTGCGCAAGGGCTCCTTCTCGTCCTTCATCACATGGTCCGAGGAGATGGAGGAGCAGCGCGCCCGGGAGGCCAAGAGGCTGTCCGAAGAGATCGAGCGCAAGATGGAGTTCGTCAAGCGGTTCAAGGCCAAGGCCACCAAGGCCCGCCAGGCCGGCAGCCGGCAGAAGCAGGTGGAGCGGCTGGAAAAGGAGCTGGCCGGCAAGCGGCCCGAACCCAAGCGCAAGACCCTGGCCTTCAAATGGCCGGAACCGCCGGAGGGCGACAAGATCGCCTGCCAGGTGATGGGGCTGACCAAGGCCTGGCCCGGTCGGGAGCCAGTCTGGCAGGATATCGACTTCACCATCTACAAATCCATGCGCGTGGCCATCGCCGGGGTCAACGGTTCGGGCAAGTCCACGCTGCTCAAATGCATCGCCGGGGACATCGAACCCACGGCAGGGCGCGTCGAGATC
>JBMCLC010000264.1:0-3815 GCA_048614715.1 Oceanidesulfovibrio sp. | reverse complement strand
AGAAAAAGCATCACCGTGCCCGGCACGAGCAAGCCCACGATGGAGAACAGGATGGTGGGCTTGGGGCCGATCCAGTCGTCCACCCAGGCAAAGCCGAAGGCGCCGAGGCCGGCCGCCACGTTGAGCGCCACGCCGAAAAGCAGCACTTCCTGCGCGCTCATGCCGATGACACCGGCGGCGTAGATGCCGCCGAAAGCGAAGACCGTGCCCAGGCCGTCGTTGTAGAGCATGCGGGCGATGAGGAAGCGCACGATATGCTTGTACCGCCGCAGGTGGGCAAAGGACTCCTTGAGCTGCCTGAGCCCCTGGACCGCGGCCTTTCGCAAGGGTGTGCCCGTGGACGGCGTGTCCGGCGTGAAGATGAAGAGCGGCAGCGCGAACAGCGCGTACCACGCCCCGGCCAGCAGCACCGTGGCGCGCACGTTCTGGGAGGTTTCCGTAGCCAGGGGGATGAGCGGGTTGTCACCGACAAAGAGGAAGAATGCGAGCAGCAGGCAGATGAGCCCGCCCACGTAGCCGGCGGCCCAGCCCCAGCCGGACCAGCGGCCGGTGCGCTTGTTGGGCACGAGGTCCGAGAGCATGGCGTTGTAGAAGATAAGCGCGTACTCAGAGCCCACGGTGCCGAGCCCCACACCGACCAGAGCGAGCAGGACAAAGGACGGCTCCGGTTTGACGAACCAGAGGCAGAACGTGGCGGCGATGCAGAGCAGGGTGAAGAAGGCTATCCAGGGCTTGCGCCGGCCGGCGCGGTCCGCCACGGCGCCGAGCAGCGGTCCGCCCAGGGCTATGGTCAGTCCGGCCGCGCTTATCATGTTGCCCCACAGGGTGGAGCCCATGGTCGGGTTTTCGGCCACGGCCTTGGTGAAATACGCGGCGAAGATGAAGGTCTGGATGGGCGTGACGAAGCCGTTGTTGGCGCAGTCGTACAGCGCCCAGGCGACCATCTCCTTGCGGCTCGCGAATCGGCTCATGCCGCGTCCCCGGAGCGTTCGGACTCCTCGTGGAGCGCTTTCCCCAGGGCCGCGACCCTGTCGCGCAGGCCGCGCATGATCCGCTCCTGCACGGGCACGCCGTCGTTGGGCGCGTTGGCCAGCAGCTCGGCCGTGCTCACGGGCTCGCCGAAGATCACGGTGATCTTGGCCGGCTTGGGGAAGAACCGGCCCACGGGCATGGCGTCGCATGTGCCGCCTATATAGGTGGGGATCATGGCCAGGCCGTGCTTCTTGAGCAGCAGGCCCAGACCGGGACGGAACTGGCGCATCTGGCAGGTTCTGGAGCGCACGCCTTCCGGAAACCAGACCATGGACGAGCCCGAGTGCATGGCCGCGGAGCCCAGAGCCAGGGAGGTGGCCACGCCGCGGTCCGGGTCGATGGGCACTGCCCGGGCCAGCCGGGCGAAGAAGCGGTTGAAGCGGTTGGCGAACGCCGCGCCGGTCCAGGCCGCGAACTGGAAGCGCATGAGCGTGGGGAAGTCCATGGCCGAGATGACCGCGAACGGGTCGAGGTAGCTCACGTGGTTGGGCGTCACCACGCACTGGCCGCACCGTTTCAGATTCTCCAGTCCGCGCACCTCGAGGCGGAAGAATATCTTGAACAGCGACTTGACGAATCCGAGCATGAACCGCGCGACCCAACGCTGCCAGGGTTTGATGGGCTCCAGGTAGTGGTGGTCTTCCTTGCTCAGGAAGGCCTCGGGATTGGTCACGGGGTTTTCGCGGCGAGTTTCCGCGGCGGTGGCCTGTCGTTCTCCCGCGCCTTCACGTTCGCGCACCGTGGCGAGCAGGTCGCGCACCGTTTCCACGCTGGCGGCGTCCTGCTCGGAAAGCTCCACGCCGGTAATGGAGCGTATTTCCAGAGTCAGGGTGAGCCACTCCAGGGAGTCCACGCCGAGGTCGATCTGCAGGTGGGAATCAGGCTTCATGCCGGCGCGGGGGTGCTTTTCCGCCAGGTGGTCCCACACCTTGCGCGCCGCCGGATCGTCGAGCAGCTCTTGGGCCTCCTCATCCATCGTTTCGTACGCCATGGGCTGGAGGGATTCCGGGGTCTGCTCGGCCTCGCCGGCGCGGGCGCGTTCGAAAAGCTCCACGAGCAGATGGCGGCGGATCTTGCCGAGGCGCGTGCGGGGGATGGGTTCGCGTGACATGGCGAGTTCCGTGGGCCGCATGTAGGACGGCAGCTTGCGGGAAACCATGCCCACGGCCTCGCGAAGCACCTCCATGGGGTCGGAGCGCATGGCCCGCACTTCCTTTTCGTCCGGCACGAGCACGGCTGCGAGCTTGCCGCCACGCTCAAGCACGCCGGACTCGGCGATGGCCGGGTGGTCGTCCAGCGCCGCCTCGATGGGCTCGGGCTGCACGTTTTCTCCGCCCTGGGTGACGATAAGGGTGGAAGCGCGGCCGAAAAGCTCGAGGTTGCCGTCCGCGTCGAGGGCGCCGAGGTCGCCTGTACGGAACCAGACCGCGCCGTCCTCGTCCGTATAGAGGGCCTCCTCGGTCTTCTCGGGCAGGCCGCGGTAGCCGCCGAACACGCCGGGTCCGCTGGCGTGCACCTCGCCATGGTCGTTCTGCGGGGATTTGCCGTCGGCGTCATCTGCATCATCGGGAACCTGGGCCGCCTCGATGCGCAGGTTCACGCCCGGAATGGGCTTGCCCACGGTGTCCAGCCGGCCTGCCCCGGGCGGATTGATGGTCAGGATGGGCGAGGTCTCCGTGAGGCCGTATCCGATGGCCACGCGCCAGCCCAGGCCTTCCATGGTCTGCGCCAGTTGCGGGTCCAGGGCCGAACCGCCAGAGGCGGTGATGCGCACGTTTTGACCGAACCGTTCGTGCAGCGACTTGAACAGGTGCTTGCCGAGGTACAGGCCGGTTTTTTTCCGGGTCCAGATGGAGACGGCCAGTAGTTTGTCGAACATGGCCTTAGCCATGAGACCGCGCTCGCGCACACGTGATTCGATGCCGGATATGAGCGCGGCGTAGAGCCGCGGCACGCCGATGACCACGGAGACACGGCCCTCGCTCATGGCCCGCACCACCTGCGGCCCGGTGAACGCAGCCGGCAGGATGGTGGTGAGCCCCAAAGAGAAGGGCGCGAAAATGCCGATGACGAACGGATAGACATGATGGAGCGGCAGCGGCAGCAGCAGCCGGTCGCCGGGGCCTATGAGGCCGGTATGGGCCACTGCGTTCATCTGATAGGCGAGGTTGCCGTGGGTCAGGGGCACGCCCTTGGGCGGTCCGGTAGTGCCAGAGGTGTAGAAGAGCGCGGCCTGGTCCTCGGGCGTGGCGCGGGGCAGCTCAGGTCCGTTGGGATCGGACAGGGCGAACAGGGATTGTGGATCGTCGTCCGGCAGGTCCAGCCGCACGAGGCGCGGCGGGTTGTCCAGCCCGAGCGAATCGAGCAGGCCGGCCGATTCCTCCACGCATATGGCCATGACAGGCTTGGCGTCGGAGAGCACGTGGGTGAGCTGCTCTTCGCCGAACTGCATGTCCACGGGCATGGCCGTGGCGCCGCAGGCCATGACGGCGAGGACAGCGGCCAGGGTTTCCCATTGGGTGGGGGCGAGCAGGGCCACATGCTCCCCGGTGTTGACGCCGGCGGCGCGCAGGCCGCGGGCCAGCGCGTCCACACGGGCTGCGAAATCCGCGTAGCTGATGGAGGTCGAGTCTTCCTCGCCGAATGCGAGGACGGCCTCGGTGTCCCCGTATTCGGGCATGGCCTGGACAAGCTCCTGCATGGTGGCAAGCTTTTGGTTCACGTGGAAATAGCTCCTTTGGCGACAAAGAAGATGGTGGAGGACTTATGGAGCCCGGGCGGCT
>JBMCLC010000263.1:0-3817 GCA_048614715.1 Oceanidesulfovibrio sp. | reverse complement strand
GAGGATTGCGTGCTCGATGCCGCCGATGTACTGGTCCACCGGGAGCCACTGGGAGACGATCTCGCGGCTGAAGGGTTCAGCGTCGTTCTGGGCGTCGGCGTAGCGCAGGAAATACCAGGAGGACTCCACGAATGTGTCCATGGTGTCTGTCTCGCGCCGTGCCGGGCCGGCGCACGTGGGGCACAGGGCAGCGATGAAGTCTTCGTCCTCGGGCAGCGGGGAGCGGCCGTCGTCCTTGGTTTTCACGTCCAGGGGCAGCCTGACCGGCAGGTTCTCTTCCTTCTCCGGCTGGTAGCCGCACTTTTCGCAGTGGACCACGGGGATGGGCGCGCCCCAGTAGCGCTGGCGCGAGATGTTCCAGTCGCGCAGGCGAAAGTTCACGGCCTTTTCGCCCATGGAGCGCTGCTGCAGCGCGTCGACGATCTTCTCCTTGGCCGCCTCGTTGGGCAGGCCGTCGAAATCGCCGGAGTTCACGAGCACGCCGGGATCGCTGTACGCAACGTCCATGGTCGCGGGGTCCAGTGTCTCGCCCTGGGGCGCAATGACCACCTCAATGGGCAGGTCGTACTTGCGCGCGAACTCGAAGTCGCGCTGGTCGTGCGCGGGCACGGCCATGACGGCGCCGGTGCCATACTCCATGAGCACGAAGTTGCCTACCCAGATGGGCATGCGCCGGCCGTTCATCGGGTTGACGCAGTATGCGCCGGTGAAGACGCCCTCTTTTTCCATGTCCTCGGCCGTGCGGGCGATACGGTCCATGTTCCGGACCTTCTTGCAAAACGCCGCGACAGTATCCTCGTGCTCGGTGCCGGCCACGAGCTGCTCGACGAGTGGATGCTCGGCTGCCAGACTCATGAAGGTGGCGCCGTACAAGGTGTCCGGCCGGGTGGTGAAGACGCGGATGCGCTCATCCGAGTTCTCGATCTGGAATTCCAGTTCCGCGCCCACGGATTTGCCGATCCAGTTGCGCTGCATGGTGAGCACGCGTTCCGGCCAGCCCTGCATCAATTCGGAACCCAGGTCCTCCAGCAGTTCTTCGGCGTAGGCGGTGATGCGCAGAAACCACTGGGAGAGCTCCTTGTGCTCCACCATGGAATCGCAGCGCCAGCACTGGCCGTCGATGACCTGCTCGTTGGCCAGCACGGTGTGGCACTTCTCGCACCAGTTCACCGGCGCTTTCTTGCGGTAGACCAGGCCCTTTTCCCACATCTTGATGAAGAACAGCTGCTCCCACTTGTAGTAGTCTGGGTCGCAGGTGGTCACCTCGCGCCGCCAGTCCAGGGAGTAGCCCATGCGCAGGAGCTGCCCCTTCATGGTTTCGATATTCTCGTAGGTCCACTTGGCGGGGTGGGTGCCATGCTGGATGGCGGCGTTTTCCGCCGGCATGCCGAAGGCGTCCCAGCCCATGGGGTGGAGTACGGAAAAGCCGTGCATGCGCTTGAACCGCGCGAGGACGTCGCCGATGGAGTAGACCCGGACATGGCCGATGTGGATGCGGCCGGACGGGTATGGAAACATCTCGAGAACGTAGTACTTCGGCTTGTCCGAAGCGGTGTCGCATTCAAAGGCGCGGGCTGCATCCCAGCGTTTCCGCCATTTATCTTCCACGGCCTGGAAGTCGTACGGCTCCATGGTGTCTCGTCCTTTCTGTGCTTCGTTCAACTCGGGTTATCGGAATGAATAATGGGCTGGCGATGGCCCGGGGACGGTCAGCTCGTGCGGTTCCTGGCGCCGAACAGCCGGGGAAGCCATACCGAAAGGCGCTTGTTGGCGCGTTCCTCGGCTGCCTTGGCCTCGAGCTCCAGGGTGATTCGCTCAAAATCGTACTCGTCGTCAACGCTCACGTGGGCGAACATGTTCGCCCATTTCTTGGCGCACTCATGGAATTCTCCGGGCTGCATACCCACCTGGATGAGCGCCACGCCGTCCTTTTTGAACAGCGGCCAGAAGGCTTCGCCCCATTGCCACACCGCGTCCACGATATAGCGGTTGAGCACCTGGGAGAGGGACAGCGTATCGATCCACCAGCGGTCCCAGCCCATGCGCTCCAGCGTTTCGGCCATGTAGCCGACCCAGGATTGTAGGTGGTTTTCGCCGCGGGGCACGATAAAGGCGATCTCGAAAAGCTGCTCGCCTTCGCTGTTGGGCCAGGAACGCACCTCCGTGGTTGGACAGGCGCCTTCCTGAGCGGGGGAAACATAGACCCTGGCGAACTCCGGAGGACACTGGTCAGCGTCCTTGATGAAGCCCAATTTCACCATGTTCGAAAGCCTTTGCCGCGGCATCCAGAATGCCGTTCACGAATCCTTTGGAATTCTCGTCGCCGTATTGCTTGGACAGTTCGACAGCCTCGTTGATGGCGACTTTCGTCGGCACGTCGTTTCGATACAGCATTTCGTAGACGGCCAGTCGGAGTATCGTCAACTCGATTTTGGCGATGCGGGTGACCCGCCAGTGCTGCGAGAACTTGTTGATGATCTCGTCGAGCTCCTCGCGCTTTTGCCATACGCCGTGGGTGAGTTCCCAGGCGAACCCCCGTATTTCCTGCTCGGGATACGGGACGTCGGAGACGAGCTCCACCTCTTTGCCTTTGGGCGCCACAGGTGCCTTGGCGAAAGCTTTTTCCAGCGCCAGTTCCGTTGGCGCGCCGGAATAGCTCAGGCCGTAGAGCACCTGAAAGGCAGTCTCCCGCGCGCCGTGACGAGAACGACCAGTGTCAGACATGCCTATAGTTGCTCCAGCACGCGCACGCTTTCGAGGGCGGCGGATGCGGCATCGACGCCCTTGTTGCCGGCTTTGGAGCCGGCGCGTTCGATGGCCTGCTCCAGGGTGTCCGTGGTCAGCACGCCGAAGCCGATGGGCACGCCGAACTCCAGGCCGACCTGGGCCAGGCCCTTGGACACCTCGTTGGCCACGTAGTCGAAATGGGGAGTGGCTCCGCGGATGACCGCGCCCAGGCAGATGATCGCGTCGAACTCGCCTTTCTGGGCGAGCTTCTTGGCCACCACGGGCATCTCGAAGGCTCCGGGCAGACGCACCAGGGTCATGTCCTCACGGCTCGCTCCGTGGCGCACCAGGTAGTCCACGGCGCCGCCAACAAGCTTGTCTACGATGAAGTCGTTGAAACGGGAAGCGACCAGGGCGAACTTCAGGCCGGAAGCGTCCAGCTGCCCCTCGATGGTTTTCAGATGAAGCATAGGGTCGTCCTTACTCGTCGGCGGAGGCGGCGCCCCCGGCTTGGCATTGGTTGAGATGCAGCAGATGGCCGAGCTTGTCCTTCTTGGTCAGCAGGTAGTTCACGTTGGTTGCGCAGGGGCTCATCTCGATGGGCACGCGGTCCACAATCTCGATACCGTAGCCTTCCAGACCAACGATCTTCTTGGGATTGTTGGTCATGAGGCGCATCTTGCGCACGCCCAGGCCCACCAGAATCTGCGCGCCGATGCCGTAGTCGCGCAGGTCGGCTTCGAAGCCGAGCTTCTCGTTGGCCTCCACGGTGTCGTAGCCCTGGTCCTGCAGGGCGTAGGCGCGAATTTTATTGGCCAGGCCGATGCCGCGTCCCTCCTGGCGCATGTAGAGGAGGATGCCGGAGCCTTCGGCCTCGATCATCCGCAGGGCCGTCTGGAGTTGGCCGCCGCAGTCGCACCGGGTGGAGCCGAGCACGTCGCCGGTCAGGCACTCGCTGTGCACGCGCACCAGGACGGGTTTTTCCGGGTCGATCTCGCCCTTGACGATGGCCAGATGGGTCTGATCGTCCACCTCGCTCTCAAAGGCGATGGCCTTGAACTCGCCGTGGCAGGAGGGCAGGCAGGCCTCT
>JBMCLC010000262.1:0-3822 GCA_048614715.1 Oceanidesulfovibrio sp. | reverse complement strand
CTTTTTCGGCCTTGCAATCCGGCGCCGGATTGGGTAGGCTTGGATACGTGTACATCCGTATATTATTCTGCCCGACCGACCCGAACGAGACTTGCCATGCGACGAAATCCGAACCAGAGCGGCGCGCCCAGGGCGCGCGCAGCTTGTTCGGTCCCAGCGAGGCCCACGCCGCGGAATACAAGCCCTCGGCCGTGGAGAACATCGGCCAGTCCGTGCGTATGCCCATCCGCACCACCTACGTTTCCTCCACGGATTTCGATGACATGGTGGCCGACACCTCCGAGGTGGTCCGCCGCAAGCTGCGGGACATCGGCTACGCCGACGTGGCCTCCCACGGCCGCGACATCACCCTGGGCACGCTCACCGCCAAGTTCGAGTCCGGCAAGGAAGGCGTGGCCGCCATTGGCTACGACCGCATGGGCGGCACCTCTTACGGCAAGTACCAGCTCTCTTCCCGCGCCGGCACCATGTCGCGCTTCATCGACTACCTCAAAACCGAGGAGCCCGCCTGGGCCGAACGCCTGGAAAACGCCGGCCCGGCCAACACCCGCAGCCGCCGCGGCGCCATGCCCACGGAATGGCGGGCCATAGCCGCCGAAAGCCCGGACCGGTTCGAAGCGCTCCAGGAAAAGTTCATCCTCAAAACGAGCTACAAACCCGCCCTGGAAGCCATAAAGACATCGGCCCGCATCGACGTGGCCCAACTCTCCCACGCCGTGCAGGAAGTCCTCCACTCCACGGCCGTGCAACATGGCGCCAACGGCGCGGCCCGAATCTTCTCCCGCGCGGCGAATATTGCCGGATCCCCCGGGGAACCCGGGTTCGAAAAGAAACTCATCGAGGCCGTGTACGACCGCCGCAAACGCAACTTCGGCGGCTCCACACACGAAGTGCGCACAGCCGTGAAAGCCCGCCTCTCCGGCGAAGAGACCATGGCCCTCGCCCTGCTCGAAGAAGGCGTCAAGAAAGTGGCGTAGCTCGGTATCCCACGATTATTGCCGCCAATGAGCGCTGCCCCTCGGGCACTCCGCCAGGGATCACAGCTCCCCGGACCCTGTTCTGGGGTCCGGGGGATCAATCCTCCCCGGCCGCAGGAGGCATCATGAGCTTTGGCCTATATATTCCTTTGGCCAACAAGCGCGCCTAAAGCGCTTTCGCTGACCTGCCAGCTCAGGATGTCGCTTTCCTGACCCTTGACCGACGTCTTGTGCAGTACCCGCCTGGCCGGGTCGAGCTGGCTGTAGAGGTCCGGGTCGATCTCTGCCAGTTTGCGGCGGGCGATGTTCGAGAGCAGTATGCCGTTGGTCTCGCACTGTTTTTCCAGCCGCGCGGCGAGATTTATCTTGTCGCCCACAAAGGTCAGGTCGATGTCCTCGAGCCCGATGTTGAGGACCCAGATCTCTCCGCTCGCCACGCCCACCCGTGTGCCCACGTCGATCTTCTCGTCCATGGTCTGCTGCAGATCGCCGAGCACCTGCCTACCGAGCAGGATAATGTTCGCAGCAAAAGCCATCGCCCGGTGGTAGGCGCCGTCATCGCGCAGGGGGTAGTTGAACACGGCGAGCACGGAATCGCCCATGAACTTGTCGAGCACGCCGCCGTGCTGGTCGATGAGGCGTTTGGCCTCGCGATAGTAGCGCGAGAGGGCCTCGTTCAGGTCCTGCGGGGCCGCGGCGCGGACCAGGGGGGAGAAGTTCTTGATGTCCGTAAGCACGATTATGGCGTCCCGCGCCGAGGAACCGATGGAGAAGAAGGCTTCCGAATCCTGTTTTGAGTCCATGAGCGCCCGGATGATGGAAGGCGGCATCTTGCGCGCCAGATGCACGTACTCCATGGGGATCCTGGCGCGGCCCTGGCGCACGGACTCCAGTATGGAGGTCATCTGCTCGGGCGTCACGGGTTTGGCGGATCTGCTCTGCGGAGCTTTCTTTCCCAGCGCGCTGGGCCGGGCTATTTCCGCGGCCACGGAGGCGGCTTTCAGGGTCTCCTGGAACGACGGGGAGGCGAGGTCGTACTGCTCGGCCAGGCCCATTTCGCGGGCGTAGTCGTCCACGGTGAGCCATTTGAGGGTGTCGGCGATGTCCTGGTAATTCGTGTAGAACTGGCCGACCTCCTGCGGGTTGGGCACGTACGGCGTGACCATAATGAACGTGTCGAAGTGTTCGCCGTGGCGGCGGATCTTGTCCGCCATGATGTTCAGCATGGCCGAGGGGACCTTGGAGCGGATGTCTATGCCGGTGCGGCCCGCCTCGTCATCATAGATGAAGTTCACGGAGTTCTGCAGGGAGAACGGGACGTTGTGCTGCTTCTTGCCGAGCAGGGACAAGAGATGGCCCACGGCGGATTGCATATTGAGGTAGGAGGCGATGGACATGGTGGATGCGTGGCGCGGTGACGTGGTCGGCGCGGGTTCGCACAAGGGGGGGTGTGCGACCGCACGCGCGGGATGGCTTCTTGTAGCGGAGGGAGGGTTAGAGAGGCAAGGAAGAGAAAACACGAAAGCCGCTCCCCCTTCCCGGTAGGAGCGGCTTCATGCTCGATTCCTCTTCTCTCTCGAACTTTTTCTAGCAGCCTTCCCCAGAGCCGCCGCACGCCGTGCCGCAGGCGCTGGCCTTTTTCGTCATGAGCTTCGTCAGGTCGCCGCCCTGGTAGACAGCTTCCAGGCCCTGCTCGATAAAGCCGGACATGGCCACCACCGTGAGGCCGGATTTCTCCAGCACCTCGCGCGGCGTGGGGCCGAGAGCGGCGCAGAGCAACGCCCGGCAGTCCTTGAGCAGCGCGGCCATCGCCTCCCAGCGTTTGGGGCCGCCGCCGATGTCCGGGGTGGCGCGCTCCTCGATCATCTCGAAGGTCCCGTTCTTTTCGGTCCAGATCTGGAGCGCGGGAGCCTCGCCCAGATGCTGGTTCACGAGCAGCCCTTCGTGGCTGGCCACGGCCACGTGCGGCCGGGCTTCATAGCGGGGTATCTCCATGGTCGAACACTCCTTGAGGCAACTCGAGAGCTCGCCGGACTTGTCGTCGTCCAACAGGCCCACGGCGTCCGCCCGGCAGCGCCGGCAGTGGCGCCGGCAACGTCCTGGACGTCAGCGGCCCGACCGCCGGCAGTGGCGGCGCCCAGTCCGGCCGCAAGACGATCCTCGACTATGGCGAGGGCGGCGGCGGCGGCGGCGGCGGTCTCAGCGGCCGGCGTGGCCGCCTGGCCGAGGCGCCCACCAGCCGCACGATCGTCGACGGCGCCAGCGCGCCGGACGAGCCGGCGGCGAAGGTCGCCGAGACACCGGTCGACGTGAAGGCCAGCCAGGGTGTCGGGATGACCATCTCCGGCCAGATCGCCGGACGCAAGATCCTGCAGAGCGTGCCGGCGGCGTACTCCGACCGTGCTCGCCGCGAGGGCTGGGAAGGCGTGGTCTCGGTGCACTTCACGGTCCTGCCCGACGGCCGCGTCAAGGACAACGTCTACTTCGAGCAGACCTCCGTGCACCGCGACCTGAACCAGGCCGCGATGGCCGCCATCCGCAAGTTCCGCTTCGCGCCACTGCCGGCCGACCAGGCCGCAGTCGAGCAGTGGGGCGTGATCACGATCGTGTTCCGCCTGCACTAGAACGGGAGAGCCATGAAGACCACGTTGATGCTGATGCTGACGCTGGCCGCGTGCCCGATCCTGGCCCAGGACGCCGATCCGGCCTCCGCGGCCGCTGCTGCGGCCCCCGCCGGGCCGTCCGACGGCCAGCAGTGGACCGCGGACGGAGAGTCCGGCGCCGCGCTGCCCGAGATGGTCGTCGAGGCCCAGAACGAGGTCCGCCAGACCATCGACAAGGGCAG
>JBMCLC010000261.1:0-3827 GCA_048614715.1 Oceanidesulfovibrio sp. | reverse complement strand
ATCCCGAAATCCCTTATAGAGAGGCCTTGCGCCGTCTTTTCGCAAGATGTGTGGCGCAAGGCTGTAGAAAAAACACGCACGCCACATACCATGATGGACGCCCCCGCATTCACCTACGAAATCGCCATGGTCTTCTTGGTCGTGGGCGTCACCATTTTCCTGTTTCTCACGGAATGGCTGCGGGTGGACGTGGTGGCCATCCTCGTCATGGTCAGCCTGCCGCTGCTCGGGCTGGTGGACGGCAAGGAAACCTTCGCCGGCCTCTCCTCCACCGCCGTGGTCTCGATCATCGCGGTGATCATCATGGGCCGCGGCCTGGACCATACTGGCCTGGTCAACGGCATGGTCCGACCGCTCATCAAGCTCGCGGGTTCGAGCCAGCGGCGCATCGTGCTGCTGTTGTCCGTCACGATCTCCGTCATCTCCAGCTTCATGCAGAACGTAGGCGCGGCCGCGCTCTTTCTTCCCGCAATCCAGCGCATGAGCCGCATCACCGGCCGGCCCATCTCGCAGCTCCTCATGCCCGTGGGCTTCTCGGCCATCCTGGGCGGCACGGTCACCCTCGTGGGTTCGAGCCCGCTCATCATGCTCAACGACCTGATGCAGCCGTACGGCCTGGCCGCATTCGACCTGTTCAGCGTAACTCCGGCCGGCCTGGCGCTCGTGGCCATGGGCGTGGTCTACTTCCTCGTGGTGGGCAAGATATTGCTGCCCTCGCGAAATGGTGAGTCCGCCGCGATGCAAGAGGACGGCGACCCCCTGCCCTACTACCCGGAACTGGGCGAACTGCACGAGCTCAAGTACCCGGCCGAGGCGGAACGCGATGTCCAGGTGCGTGAACTATGCGACGGATATCACGTCCACACCGTGGGGCTGCAACGTCCCAACGGCAACGGCAAAATGCTGCCGCCGGACAGGATAACGCGGATAGCGCCTGGCTCCACCATAGCGGCCTACGCCACGCAGGAAGAGCTGGACACCGTGGCCCGGGTCTTCGGATTCCGCGTCCGGACGCGGCTGGACGTGTTCGCCAAGGATCTCACGGACGACCTTGCCGGCCTCGTGGAAGCGGTTGTGCCGCCGCATTCCGAATTCGTGGGCCAAAGCCTCGGGGAAATCCGGTTTCGGCACAAGCATCTCATGGCGCCCATGGCCGTTTCCCGCGGCGGCGAGAGCCACTACAAGAATCTCGCCGAATGGGTGCTGCATCCGGGCGACGTCATTCTCATGCACGGCAGCTGGAACAGCTTCCACCGCATGCGGCCCAAACGGAAGCTGCTCTTCGTACAGTCCATGGACTCGGACGTGCTCCACCCGGAAAAGGCGCGCTCCGCCCTGGCCTGCTTTCTCGTGGCCATCGGCCTGGTTGCCTTCACGAGCCTGCCCATCTCGGTCTGCCTCATGGCCGGGGCCCTGGGAATGATCCTCACCCGCGTGCTCTCCATAGACGAAGCGTACCGCGGCGTGGACTGGCGCACGGTGTTTCTGCTGGCCGGCCTCATCCCCCTGGGCGTGGCCATGCAGAAGACCGACGCGGCCAAATGGCTGGCGTACCATTTGCTGGATGTGGTGGGCTCGCCGTCGCCCCTCGTTTTCTATTTCATCGTGGGGCTCATCGCCACGGCGTTCACCCTCGTCGTTTCCAATGTTGGGGCCACGGTACTGCTCGTGCCCCTGGTCATAGGCATGGCGCAGAACATAGGGGCCGATCCGCGAATGGCTGCGCTCGTGGTGGGCATGGCCGCCTCCAACTCCTTTCTGCTGCCCACCCACCAGGTGAACGCCCTGTACATGGGACCGGGCAGCTACACGAGTTTCGACTTCGTCAAGGCCGGCGCTCCCTTGAGCATCCTGTTCCTGCTTGTGCTCTCGGTCATGCTCCACTATTTTTATTGAGCGGCATAGCAAGACATTCCGGCCGCGTCTGCGTTATCTGTACATGGGGCAACTACCAACACCGCACAAACGATGACGCACACAACCACACGCCTTCTCGCCCTGGTCATTCTCCTTGCTCTGTGCATGGCGGCACACCCCTCCGAAGCGCAGCAGCAACCCGCTCCTTCGCAAACGGAAGAGCTTTTCCGCGCCAAGGATAATGTGAGCCAGACGCCCACGTTCATGCCAAGCCAGCACTACCTGGTTCGCGTTGTCCTCTTTACCCAGGACGCGCGTCGCGGCGGCGTGGTCTTTCTTGGCGACTCCCTCACGGAGGGCTGGCTCATCCACAAGGAGTTTCAGGAGCACGGACTGCGCAACCGGGGCATAGGCGGGGACACCACCTTCGGCTTGCTGATGCGCCTGCACGAGATCGTCCAGGAAAAGCCGGAAAAGATATTCATCATGATCGGCGTGAACGATCTCATCAAGAACGAGCTGCACGGGCTCATCCAGCGTTACGAGCACATCGTGAACACTCTGGGCAATGCCCTCCCGGGCGCCGAGATATTCATCCAGTCCATCCTGCCCGTGAACTGGGAGGACTTCCCCCAGGCCTCGCAGTACGTGGATAACGACAAGATTTTGACGATGAACAAACGTCTGGAGGAACTCGCCAGGCGCAATGGCCTGGAATACCTGGACTTAGCCCCCAGGTTCACCAACAGGGCAGGCAACCTGAAAAAAGCCCTTTCCATCGACGGCATCCACATCAATGAAAAGGGCTACGACCTCTGGTTCTCGCTCATCAAAGATAGAGTGTGAGTTGGGGCGTGGCTGCGCCTCCCTTGGACAAGGAGGTTGGACCGCGCGTGGCCGCGATTGCCAGGGGTGGACCAGGAAACGTTACCGACGCGCTCCGGACTTGGCCGGTGTAGCGTCTTCCATCCACGTTTGGACGATGCGACGTCCCCTGTCAGAAATCTTCACACCGCGCATGCGGTCGCACTGTCCCCAGCATCCGCGGGTCACCAGCCCCATGTCCACCAGCCGCTGGATATCCTTGTCGGAGCGCATGGCGGCGAGTTTTCGCGGCATGTATCCCTGAAAGGCCTTGACCTTCTCGAAGGCGAGAAGGTCCATGAGGAATTCATAGTCAGGCCTGCTCAATCCATATGCTGAACAGTATAATAGTCTTTTCATGGTGTCTGAGAATCTGTCTCGATGCAGGACAGTATCTGACTCAATATAACGGAATAAATAAAGGCACCGCATGAATCACTGGTGCCATTGGGTGCGCATTGTGATTTATTGACCCGATTCTGGGAATATACCCCAATCGATTCGGGAATGTCACGGGCCGAATTCGGTTATACTTCGGCGGAAGGGACTCGTGTGTCTCGTCTATCTAAACGCGGAAAGAAAGAAAGCGTGGCTAAAACCTGCAGGGAAATGCCGGAGGCAAGTCATTTGGCAATATGTGTATGAACTATCTGCGACAGGAAAATACATCCGATGTAGAAGAACAGTATGAAGACGTCCAGTGCTTCGAATATTCCGGACAGGACCTGACCAACCGCCATGTAGTTGTAGACCATCAACGAGAGGAAGAACACCACGGCCGTGGCCACTCGCTGGCGAAAACTCATGATGATGAAATAGCCCGCGGCGAGTATGTACACGCCCACGAAAACCGCCGAGGAGGAGACATCGTTGTCCCGAACCCAAAGCGCCAGAGCGCAGCCCACCGCGGCGATAAAGGTGGAGACGCCGAGGTTGTGGATACGGCTGCCGCCCTTTCCGGCGTCGTAGTCCACATCTCCAAAAATGGAGGCCTGGGAGCGCGCCGTTTTAGATGAACCGTAGGGAGGCGCCGCCGTGTGGGCCTGGCGGCCGCGTTTCGATTTGCGGAAAAAATCGTCGTCATCTTCGTCGTCGTACGCGGTTGA
>JBMCLC010000260.1:0-3832 GCA_048614715.1 Oceanidesulfovibrio sp. | reverse complement strand
CTGTTCGACACCGTGGAGACCCTGGCCAGAACCCGGCCCCTGCGCGGCGAACGGCTCGCCATCCTCACCAACGGCGGATCACCCGGCTTTCTGGCCACGGACAGCCTGATAACCGGGGGCGGCAAACTGGCCATGCTGGAAGACAGCACGGAAGAGCAGCTCATCGAGGCCATGGAAGGCGCCTGGTCGTTCGACAACCCGCTCATCCTGCGGAGCGACGCTTCCACCGAGCTTTATTCCCAGGCCCTGTCCTTGCTGCTCAAGGACAAGAACACCGACGCCGTGCTTGTGATGCACGTGCCCACCCACGCCGTGTCCGACGTGGAAGTGGCCGAGGCCGTGACCAAAACGGCCAAGAAATCGAAACGCAACGTGCTGACGAGTTTTCTGGGCGAGGAAGCGGCCGAGGAGGCGCGGAACGTGTTCGCCAAGGCGGGCATCCCCACGTACACCACGCCGGATAAGGCCATCCGGGGATTCCAGAACATGGTCCAGTACCGGCGCAACCAGGAGCTCCTCGTGGAGACCCCGCCCTCCATGCCGGAATCCTTCATGCCCGAGACGAACGAAGTGAAGATGCTCGTCTCCCGGGCCATAGAATCCGGCCGCCAGCTCCTGGCCGGCACCGAGGCCATGGCCGTGCTCTCGGCGTACAAGATTCCGGCTGTGGAAACCCGCCTTGTCTCGGACATGGAGGGCGTGGAAGGCGCCGTGGAGGCGGCCAACGAGATCGGCTACCCTGTGGCGCTCAAGGTCCTCTCGCCGGATCTTCTGCGCAAGTCCCTGGCCGGCGGCGTGGCCCTGGACCTGGAAACTGACGGCCACGTGCTCGAGGCGGCGGAGCAGATTCTGGAACGCGTCCGCAAGCAGCAGCCCTCGGCGCGCATCAACGGTTTCGTGGTCCAGCGCATGATGCGCCGCGCCTTTGCCCACGAACTGTTCATCGAGGTGGTCACGGACCCGGTCTTCGGTCCGGTCATCCGCTTCGGCCAGGGCGGCAGCCTCACGGAGGTGGCTGACGACCACGCGGTCTCCCTGCCGCCGTTGAACCTGGGCCTTGCCCGGGAGTTGGTCTCACGCACGCGGGTGGCCTCCATCCTCAAGGGGCATCGGGAGTTTCCGGCAGCGAACATGGACGCGATCTGCCAGACGCTGGTGAAGATATCCCAGCTCATTGTGGACGTCCCTGAGATATTCGAGCTTTCCATCAACCCGCTGTTCGCCGACGCCGAGGGCGTCATGGCGCTGGACAGCGCCATCCACGTGGCCAAGGCCGAGGTGGAGCGCGGCGAGGACCAGCTCGCCATACGCCCATACCCGCGGGAGGTGGAGGTCTGCGTCACCCTCAAGGACGGCCGCCACGTATTTCTGCGCCCCATCCGGCCCGAGGACGAACCAGCGCACTGGGAGTTCCTGGAGCACGTCAGCGCCGAGGACATGCGCTACCGGTTCTTCTCCAACATCGGCGAACTGCCGCGCACCGAAATGGCCAAGCTCACCCACATCGACTACGACCGGGAGATGGCCTTCATCGCCAAAGGCTCTGAGATCTGCGGCGAGGAATCCGGCGAGGAGAAGACCCTGGGCGTGGTGCGCGCATCCACCTCTCCGGACAACGAAGAAGCCGAGTTCGCGATCCTCATCCGCTCGGACCTCAAACGGCTGGGGCTGGGCAGGCAGCTCATGGAAAAGATAATCGGGTACTGCAGAAGCCGCGGCACGCACAAGATCGTGGGCCAGGCCCTGGCCGAGAACTCCGGCATGGTGGGACTGGCCGAATCTGTGGGCTTCGAGGTGACCAAGGACTTCGAAGACGATGTCTACAGCTTCGAGCTGATCCTCAACCCCCACGAAGAGTAGACACTCTCTCAATATATTCGCAGCATAAGACTCCGGAGGCCGGGAAACACTTGCATGCTGCCGGGACCCTGTCCGTGGTTGCGGGGCGGGCGGCCCCCTGGGGAGAGTTATGAGCTTCTACAGCGAATCGAGCAGCTTCTGCGCTTTTTCGAATCCGGGATTCAGGGACAGCGCGGCTTCCAGGAAGATTCTCGCATCATCCGGTTTGCGCGCCTTGGAGTAGATGAGGCCGAAGTTGTAGGCGATCACCGGGTCCTGCATGTGGAACTCCGGGTTCAGCTCCAGGGCCTTGGCCAGGCTTTCCGTGGACTTGCGCATCTCCTTGCCTTCCGCATAGGCGAGGGCGATGTTGTAGAGCAGGTTTTCGTCCTCCGGAGAGACCGTGCGCGCCTTGGTGTATTCATCCACGGCCTCGCGCCATTTGCCCTGCCGACGTAGCGCGATGCCGAGCGAGTTGAAAATCTTGATGTCGGACTTGTCGAGCATGTCGCCTTTGAGATCGATGGCCTTGCGATAGTACTTCACGGCCTTATCCGGGTCGTGCTTCTCGTATATCCCGCCGATCTTCGAGGTAATCTCCTCGATGTAGTTCATGGCCTCTTTCTTGGCCTGGTTGATTGCGTGTTCGAAAAGAAGCTCGGCTTTTTCCTCGTTGCCAAGGTTGACGTGGATGCCGCCCATGTCCACCTTGCGCTCCACGTTGAGCGGCGAGAGCTTGTCGAGTTTTTCCAGGTATCGGAGGCGGTTCTCGTGGTCGCCTTCCTCCTCGTAGAACTCGGCCAGCTTCTTGAGCGGCTCCATGTACATGGCGGCGTGCTCGCAGGCGTTTTCATATGCTTCCACGGCCTTGTCTTTCTTGCCCAGGCCCTTGTAGGCGTCGCCCATGATGAGGAAACCGGCTGCGGAGTTTGGTTTGATCTCCAGTATCTGCCGCACGACTTTCAGCGACTCCTCGTACTGCTCCTTCGAGAGCAGCTGCTTGCCATTGTCTATGAGCTTTCCGATTTTGCCCTGAGGCTTGATGGTGAACGCAATCTTTTCGATGAGGATGTTCATGGAGATGGGCTTGGAAATGAAATTGTCCGCGCCAATCTCGTGCAACAAAACAAGACGCTGTCGCTCGGTCTCCCCCGTCAGAATGACCACCTTGATGTCGCTGAATGCATTCTTTATCTGCTTAACTAGAAACGCAGTTTCCTTGTTGTTGAACACTCGCTCGATAAATACAAGTATATTCTTACGCCGGCGCGACGTATCACGCACGGCCTTGAGTATATTGTTCTCATCCATAACAGAGGTAATACACTCATCCGTAATGGCGAGTTGCTTATGAATCGTATTTCTTAATATGGAAACAAAAGTGGTGTCGTGGGTCGCCACTATAAAAGATCCGTGGCTTTTACGTACATAGTCGACCACGGTGTTTTCATATTGCTTGATTTTCATGTCCAACTTGCTGGCAACCATCATCCCTCCGGGCAGATGTCATAGGATACTCGAACCATTCTTTTTCTGCCCCCCTAGCAGGTATAATTTACTGGGGCCGTCTCCTTTCTGTCAACGCTTCTCTTTTTTTCGCGGCTCGTCCACTGTCTTGACCCACGATGGGCAGATCCCGCACTACAACATTTTACGCAGCGCCCAACTTTGGGCTTTTTAACAAAACATTCATCAATGCATCTTGCATTGCATTGTTCGCCATGGTATATTTATTATAACTCCAAACACAGCTACCCACGCTGTAAAACAGAAACTGAACGCCATACACGCTCTCCTGAGACAGCCGGCAGCCATGAAAGTTTCCGACCCCTTCTCGTTGCTCTTCTGCGCTTCAAGTGCATTCGCCGTCGCCATGGCCTATGCCGCGCCGCGCATCTCCATCCGCTTGTTTGTATGTCCTTTGTCTTTCGCTGGTGGCCGGGCCTTTCCGTTTGGTCCGGCATTCCACGCCTCCATCCCCGGGAGCACATGG
>JBMCLC010000259.1:0-3842 GCA_048614715.1 Oceanidesulfovibrio sp. | reverse complement strand
GGCCGTCTCCTCGCCTCGCCCTTCATCCGGCCCGAGGACCAGTCCGCCTACGTGGGGCTCGCCGATGCGCTCAAACTCTGCGGCCGCACCCGCGGCCCGGGCGTTATGCGCCGCATCGTGGAGGCCTACGCCCGCGGTTCTTTCGCCGGCAACCTCCTGCTGCTCATGGACTCCATGGAGCCCCTGGCCGGGGTGATGCGCCTGCGCAACGAGGACATTCCTGGTGAGTTTCTGCGCCGGGTGACCACCTGCGCCAAGAACTGCGCCGGGTGCGGCTGGTGCGGCGAACTGGCCGAATCCCTGCTCACGCGAACAGGCCCTGGCATCCCGACGTTGAAGTAACAGAACAAACAACGGACACTGGCCGGGCATTCCGCGCCCCGCCGCTCAGGCAAATCCCGGTTCCGCTTTGCCAACCCGGGCGATTCCACGTATCCTGGCTGGATGACACGCCCCGGAACATTCACCATCCTCGCCCGCGACGGCGCCGCCCGTTACGGCACCCTGGAAACCGCTCATGGCACCGTGCGCACGCCGATCTTCATGCCGGTGGGCACCCAGGCCACGGTCAAGTCCCTCGACCCCCGCGACCTGCACGACATCCGCGCACAAATCGTGCTCGGCAACACATACCACCTCTACATGCGCCCGGGCGACGAGCTTGTGGCGCGCCTCGGCGGCCTGCACGGCTTTGCCGCCTGGGACCGCCCCGTGCTTACGGATTCCGGCGGCTTCCAGATTTTCAGCCTCTCGGGCCTGCGCGAGATCACCGAAAACGGCGTCACCTTCCGCTCGCACATCGACGGCTCGCCCCACGTCTTCACGCCGGAAAAGGCCGTGCAGATACAGCAGAATCTCGGCTCGGACATCATGATGGTGCTCGACGAATGCGTGGCCTACGGCACTGATTACGACTACACCGCCAAATCTCTGGAACTGACCACCCGCTGGGCGCAACGCTGCCGGGACGAGCACCCCACGGGACACAACGGCCAGCTGCTTTTCGGCATCGTCCAGGGCGGCTTTTTCGAGGACCTGCGCACCATATCCGCCCAGCAGCTCATGGAAATTCCATTCGAGGGCTACGCCATAGGCGGGCTCTCCGTGGGCGAATCCCCGGCGGAGATGCGAAAACTCCTGGCCCACACCGCGCCCATCCTGCCGGACGATAAGCCCCGCTACCTCATGGGCGTGGGCACGCCCATGGACATCCTGGACGGCGTGGCCCTGGGCGTGGACATGTTCGACTGCGTTCTGCCCACCCGCAACGCCCGCAACGGCACGCTCTTCACCTCCTTCGGCAAGATCAACATCAAGCAGGCCCGGTTCAGGGAGGACGATTCACCCCTGGATCCGGAATGCGACTGCTACGCCTGCCGCACCTTCAGCCGCGCATACCTGCGCCACCTCTACATGGCCCGTGAGCTGCTCTCCTACCGGTTAAATACCCTGCACAACCTGCGCTTCTATCTGCGTATGATGGAAGAGGTCCGCGAGGCCATAGAGCGCGGAACCTTCGAGGCTCTGCGCGCCAGGTACCGCGCGGCGTATGAACAGGATGAGCCTGCAGCGCCGGCCGCCTGCCGTCCCTGAGCAACCTTCCACCCCAGCGAGGCCGCCATGACGCACGAGAACCGACTCGCACACGAGAAAAGCCCGTACCTGCTGCAACACAAGAACAACCCGGTGGACTGGTGGCCCTGGTGCGACGAGGCCTTCGAGACCGCCAGGCGCGAGGACAAGCCCGTGTTCCTCTCCATCGGCTACTCCACGTGTCACTGGTGCCACGTCATGGAGAAGGAATCATTCGAGGACGAAGAGGTCGCCGCGCTGATGAACAACGCCTTCGTGTCCATAAAAGTGGACAGGGAGGAACGGCCAGACCTGGACAATCTATACATGACGGTCTGCCACATGATGACCGGCCAGGGCGGTTGGCCGCTCACCGTGTTGCTCACTCCGGACAAAAAGCCGTTCTTCGCCGGCACATACTTTCCGAAGGCCTCGCGCTACGGCCGTCCGGGCATGCTGGACCTCGTGCCCCAGGTGCGGGACGCCTGGAAAACCAGGCGCACGGAGGTGGAGGATTCCGCCGGCCAGATCACCGGCCATCTGCGCGCTTTCGCCGCTGGCGATCTTTCGGAAAAAGCCGAGGGCCTCATCGGCGAATCCGAGATGGAGAAGGCCTACACCCTGCTGGCGCAGCGTTACGACAGCCAGTGGGGCGGCTTCGGCTCCGCGCCCAAGTTCCCCTCCCCCCACGTGCTGCTCTTCCTGCTGCGCATGTGGGCCCGCCACGGCAAGGCCGACGGCCTGGACATGGTGGAGAAGACACTCGCCGCCATGCGCGCCGGCGGCATGTTCGACCACGTAGGCTTCGGCTTCCACCGTTACTCCACGGACCGCGAATGGCTGGTGCCACACTTCGAGAAGATGCTTTACGACCAAGCCCTGCTCACCATGGCCTACGCCGAGGCATACCAGATCACCGGCAATCCGGCCTATCGCGGCACGGTCAAGGAAGTGCTCACGTACGTGCTGCGCGACCTACGCTCCGCGGAGGGCGCATTCTTTTCGGCCGAGGACGCCGACAGCGAAGGCGAGGAGGGCAAATTCTACGTGTTCAGCACGGCCGAGGTGGAACAGATTCTGGGACCGGACGACGCCATTCTCGTCCAGAAAGCCTACGCCATGACGCCCGAGGGCAATTTCCTCGAGGAGGCCACGGGAAAGCGCACCGGCGCGAACATCCTCCACTTGCCCAGAGGGCTGGACGCCGTGGCCCGGGAACTGGGCATGGACGAGCAGTATCTTGCGGAAAAGCTCTTGCACGCCCGGCAGCTGCTGTACGCCGCGCGTGAACAGCGTGTCCGCCCCCTGCTGGACGACAAGATACTCACGGACTGGAACGGCCTGATGATTGCGGCCATGGCCCGCGCCGGTCGCGCCCTGGACGAGCCAGACTACGTGCACGCCGCCGAGGCCGCCGCCAACTTCATCCTCACTGTTCTGCGCGACGAGACGGGTAGCCTGCTGCACCGCTACCGCGACGGCGAGGCCGGTCTGCCCGCCCACGCCGAGGATTACGCCTTTTTCCTCTGGGGACTCGTGGAGCTCTACGAGGCATCGTTCAACTCCCGCTGGCTGGAAGCGGCGGTGGCCCTGGCCGGTGATTTCCTGGATCGCTTCCGCGACGCCGAGCGGGGCGGGTTCTTCTATACCGCCTCGGACTCCGAGGAGTTGCTCGCCCGCTCCAAGGAAGGCCAGGACGCGGCGACTCCCTCGGCCAACTCCGTGGCCATGCTCGTGTTCACCAGGCTGGCCCGGCTGCTGGGCGCGCCGGACTACGAGCGTTACGCCGAGGAGATCGCCCGCGCATTCTACGCCGAAGCCTTGCACCACCCGGCGGCTTACACCTTCATGCTCTGCGGGGTGGACACGGCGCGGGGACGATCCATGGAGATAGTGATAGCCGGGGAAGAACGGGACGAAACCTGGCAGGCCATGCGCCGCGCCGTGGACGCACGCTTCCTGCCCGGAGCGGTGTCCCTGGGCACCCGGCCCGGGCTGGAGAAGATAGCTCCCTGGACCGGATCGCTCATCCCCAAGGATGGACGCACCACTGCCTACGTGTGCGAAGAGCGCGCGTGCAGGAACCCCGTGGCCGATGCGGCCGCGCTGGAAGCCATGCTGGATGAGGCCGCCCAGAAGGGGTAGCCGCTCGTGCTTTTTCGATGTGAATCAGGACGGCCATCTGAAACAATCGCCCATTGTTCCAGATGAATGCATGAGAGCATTTACAGCTAGACCTTGCCGGGCTTGATGGCCTCGCGCTTGCCGCG
>JBMCLC010000258.1:0-3849 GCA_048614715.1 Oceanidesulfovibrio sp. | reverse complement strand
TCCGCTTCCTCACCCTCTCGGCGGCCGCGAGCTAAGGAGACACCCATGCTGACATTCTACACCGATCTGTTGTGCATCGGCGCGGGCCTGGCAGGCGAGCGCTGCGCCGTGGAAGCCGCCGGCGCCGGGTTCGAGGTGGTCTGCCTTTCCCTGGTGCCCGCCCGCCGCTCCCATTCCTGCTGCGCCCAAGGCGGCATGCAGGCCGCCCTCGGCAACTGCGCCATGGGCGAGGGCGACTGCCCGGACATCCATTTTCAGGACACGGTCAAGGGCTCGGACTGGGGTTGCGACCAGGACGTCGCCTGGCTGTTCGCCGAGACCGCGCCCGTAGAGATGCGCCGTCTGGCCCACTGGGGCGTGCCGTGGAACCGCGTGGAGCCCGGCATGCACACCTACTACAAGGGCGGCAAACCTTTCGAAAAGGAAGAGCTCGAGGAAAACCGCGGCCTCATCCACGCCCGCGCTTTCGGCGGCACGGCCAAGTGGCGCACCTGCTACGCCTCGGACGGCACTGGACATTCCGTGCTCTACACCATGGACAACCGCGCCGCCCAGCTGGGCGTGCAGGTCCACGACCGCACCGAGGTCATCAGCCTGATCCACGACGGCGAGAACTGCCTGGGAGCCGTTGCCCGCTCCCTGCGCACGGGCGAACTTGTTGTCTACATGGCCCGCGCCACCCTCATCGCCTCGGGCGGATTCGGCCGCATCTACCGCAACTCCACCAACGCCGTCATCAACGACGGCGGCGCGCACATAGCCGCTCTGGACACCGGCGTCGTCCCGCTGGGCAACATGGAAGCTGTCCAGTTCCACCCCACCGGCATCGTGCCCACGGACATCCTGGTGACCGAAGGCTGCCGCGGCGACGGCGGCACCCTCCTGGACAAGGACCTGCACCGTTTCATGCCGGATTACGAGCCGGAGAAGGCCGAGCTCGCCTCCCGCGATGTGGTCTCCCGCCGCATGACCGAGCACATGAGCAAGGGCAAGGGCGTCTCCAGCCCGTACGGCGACCATCTCTGGCTGGACATCCGCCACCTGGGCGAGAAGCACATCCGCACCAAACTGCGCGAGGTGGATGAGATCTGCCAGTACTTCCTCGGCATCGACCCTGTGAACTCGCTCATCCCGGTGCGGCCAACGCAGCATTACTCCATGGGCGGCGTGCGCACCAACCGCGACGGCCACGCCTACGGCCTGATCGGCCTGTTCTCCGCCGGCGAGGCAGCCTGCTGGGACATGCACGGGTTTAACCGCCTGGGCGGCAACTCCCTGGCCGAAACCGTCGTGGCCGGCGGCATCGTGGGCCAGAAGATCGTGGAATACCTCAAAGGCAGCGAAGTCAGCTTCCACACCGGTGTTGTCCGCGACCAGGTGGCCAAGGACAAGGATCGCATCGAGGCCCTCGTCAACGGCGAGTACGGCAACGAGAACGTCTACGACGTCCGCGAGGCCATGTTCGACGTGCTCGAGTACGCCGCCGGCATCTATCGAAACGCCGAAGACCTGGAGCGCGGCGTGGGCGAGCTGCAGGAGATCCATGAACGCGCCAACAAGATCGGCCTCAGGACCAACGGCCTGGGCGCGAACCCGGAGCTGGCCCTGGCGCTGAAGATGCCCGGCATGGTCCGCCTGGCGCTGTGCGTGACCTATGGCGCGCTGATGCGCACCGAGAGCCGCGGCTCCCATACTCGCGAGGACTTCCCCGAGCGTAACGACCGCGACTGGCTCTCGCGCACCCTGGCGACCTGGAAGGAAGGCGCATCACTGCCCAACCTGACCTACGAGGAAGCCTCCCCCGTCTACACGATACCTCCTGGCGAACGCGGCTACGGAGGCGGCAAGATCATCCCCCGTGATGCAGCGAAAGAGGAACAGTAGCCATGGCCAGAACGCTCACATTCAATGTCTTCCGCTACAATCCGCAGGACCCGAACGATGCGCCGCACATGGATACCTTCGTCCTGAACGAAACCGAGTCCATGACCCTGTTCATCGCGCTCAACCGCATCCGCGAGGAACAGGACGCCTCTCTGCAGTTCGATTTCTGCTGCCGCGCCGGCGTGTGCGGCTCCTGCGCCATGGTCGTGAACGGCAGACCCACCCTGGCCTGCCACACCAAGACCGCCGACTATCCCAGTGAGATCACCCTGCTTCCGCTGCCGTTCTTCAAGCTGGTGGGCGATCTTTCCGTGGATACCGGCACCTGGTTTCGCGAAATGTACCAGCGCGTGGAATCCTGGATCCATACGGACATGGACTTCGATCCCAACGAAAAAGAAGAGCGCATGGAAAACGACGTGGCCAACGCCATCTACGAGCTGGACCGCTGCATCGAGTGCGGATGCTGCGTGGCGGCCTGCGGCACGGCCCGCATGCGCCAGGATTTCCTCGGCGCCGTCTCGCTGAACCGTCTGGCCCGTTTCATCATCGACCCGCGCGACAAGCGAACCGACGCCGACTATTTCGAAGTTATCGGCAACGATCAGGGTATCTTCGGCTGCATGGGCCTGCTCGCGTGCGAGGACGTCTGCCCCAAGGAGCTGCCCCTGCAAGACCAGCTCGGCTATCTGCGTCGCAAGGCGGCCCTCACCGCCATTGGCCGGAAAGGCCCCAAGAACCCCCAACTCCCCTAGGAGTGATGGATGCGCACTATCGAGCGTGAAACAGTCGTGGACGCCGTGGCCAAGCTGTGCATCGAGGCCAACCGCTATCTCCCGGCCGACGTTCGCCGGGCCTTCGAGACTGCCCAGGCCAACGAGGACAATCCCGTGGCCAAGGAAGTCTTCCGGCAGCTGCTGGAAAACGCGGACCTGGCCGAGAAATCCGGCCTGCCGCTCTGCCAGGACACCGGCCTGGCCGTGCTTTTCGTGGAGGTGGGCGAGGAGATCGTGGTTCAGGGAGGCATACGCGAGGCCATCAACGCGGGCGTTCGCAAGGGCTATGCGGACGGCTACCTGCGCAAGTCCTCCTGCGACCCGTTCACCCGCGCCAACGTAGGCGACAACACCCCGGCCATCATCCACTTCGATCTCGTGCCGGGCGATTCGCTGAAGATATCCTTCATGGCCAAGGGCGGCGGCAGCGAGAACATGTCCCGCGTGACCATGCTCGCCCCTTCCCAGGGTTTTGACGGCATCAAGAACTTCATACTGGACCGCGTGGCCGAGGCCGGCCCCAACCCTTGCCCGCCCATCCTCGTGGGCGTGGGCATCGGGGGCACCTTCGAGAACGCCGCCATCCTCTCCAAGAAGGCGCTGCTCCGCGAGCTGGACGACACCCACCCCGACCCTGATGTCGCGGCCAGGGAAAAGGAGCTGCTCGAGCTCGTGAACGATCTGGGCATCGGCCCCATGGGGCTTGGCGGCAAGACCACCTGCCTGGCCGTGAAAATCGCCATGGCCCCTGTCCATCTGGCCAGCCTGCCCCTTGCCGTGAACATCCAGTGCCACTCCGCGCGGCACAAGGAGGTGACCCTCTGATGGCCGAGCACCACCTGACCACCCCGCTGTCGGACGAGGACGTGGCCCAGCTCAAAAGCGGCGACGTCGTCTTCATTACCGGCACCATCTACACCGCGCGCGACGCGGCGCACAAACGCCTTATGGACGCCCTGGACCGCGGCGAGGAGCTGCCCTTCGACCTCGAGGGAGCCATTGTCTACTACGTGGGCCCCACTCCCCCGCCGCCTGGACGGCCCATCGGCTCGGCCGGCCCCACCACAAGCTACCGCATGGACGCCTACGCCCCGCGGCTGCACTCTTTAGGGCTCAAGGCCTCCATCGGCAAGGGCCGCCGCAACGACGAGGTCAAGCAGGCGCTCAGGGACCACACCGCCGTGTACTT
>JBMCLC010000257.1:0-3855 GCA_048614715.1 Oceanidesulfovibrio sp. | reverse complement strand
AAGGCCACCCTGGTCACGTCGCATACGGGCATGGAGGCGACCCGGCAGAACCGACGGGACATGGACCTGATTCTCGAGCGAATCGGCTCAGTGCGCTCCAAGACCGAAGAGCTTTCCGAGAAGGCCTCCCTCATCGAGCAGATCATCACCTTCGTGGCCGATCTTTCGGACCGCTCCCAGATTCTTGCGGTGAACGCAGCCATAGAGGCTGCCAAGGCCGGCGAGGCCGGCGCCGGGTTCGAGGAGGTCGCCCTGGAGATGCGCCGCCTGGCGACCGAATCCAAGGACGCCACCGTCCGCACACGGCGCATCCTGCTGGACATTCAGGAATCCATAAGCGCGACTTCCGCCGCGACACGCGAGAGCACCACCGTGGTGGAGGCCGCCTCCCAGGAGCTCGTCAAGGCGGAAACGGCCATCAACGAGCTGTCGGAGAGCCTGGCCCGGGCCGCTCAGTCCTCATCGGAGATAGCCGCCACCCAGGAAGAGGAATACTCCGGCATGCTGCAGATTGGCGAAGCCATGGAGGCCATTCGGACCGCCAGCAAGCAAAGCTCCGATGTATCCGATAAACTCGCGACCGATTCCATTTCCTTGGACGAACTCAACGAACGGCTCGAGCGTCTTCTCGGCCGCTATCGCTTCTGAGCTCCAAGCGCACGGAGATTCACTCTTGCTTTCAGCCGTCAAGACCATGCCGTATCGTTGCCTGCTCATGGCCCTTGCCGCCACGGCCTCATCCATCCTGGCAGAGACCGCCCACGCCCAGGCCGGGCCTTTAAAGGAAGCCGTGTCGATCGGCAGCGCCATACCCGCGGGCCCCACCCTGCTCCTGTCCATCCTCTCGCTCCTTTTTGCCGCGGGCTGGGCGTACTGCTCCCGCAGGACTGGCAGGGCGCTGCTGGAAAGCCAAACGCGCTGCCGCTACCTCAGCGAGCATTCGGCCGACATCATCGGCACGACGGACCTGTCCCTGAGGCATACCTTTGTCAGCGATTCGGTGCGTCGCGTTCTGGGATTCGGTCCTGCCGAATATCGCGCCCTGCCGCTCGAGCGTCGGTTCCCGGAAGGCTTCGTGGAGCACCTGCGTGGCAGCAGTGAGCCGTCCGTTCCCCTGCGCTTCACCGGCCGCCTGCAGACAATCGAGGGAGTGGAAATCTGGCTGGAGATACTCACCACGCCGCTGCGCGACGCCAAGGACAACCTGTCCGGCTATGTGCACGTAATGCGCGACATCACCTGGTACAAGCACAGCGAAGCCCAGCTGCGCGAGCAGGAAATCCGATTCCGCAAGCTGATCAACGACCAGTCGGACACCCTGCTCGTGATCGGTCCTGACGGCCTCGTACGCTTCGCCAACCCGGCCTCGGAGCGTCTGTTCCTGAACCCCCCCGAGGAAATCCTGGGCATGCGCTTCGGCGTTCCGCCCATGGACGGCAAGCCCCAGGAGCTCTGCATCCTCGGCGGGCACGGCCGCACGACGGCGGAAATGTGGGTCAACGAAATCTCCTGGGACGGCGAGCACTGCGCCATCGTTTCCCTGCGCGACGTCTCCCGCCGGATAGGCGCTGAAATGGCGCTGCGCGAATCTGAGGAACGCTACCGCATGGTCGCCGAGTACACCTACGACTGGGAGTTGTGGATCGGCCCGGACGGTTCGGTGGAGTACACGAGCCCTTCCTGCGAGCGGATATCCGGCTACCCGCCTGATGATTTCCTGAGGAACCCCTCGTTGCTCGACTCCCTCGTGCTCGAGGACGACCGCGAGGCCTGGAGGACCTACCTGCACGAAGGCATGATGGAAGACGCCCATCCCCTGGACTTCCGCCTGATCAAACGCGGCGGCGAAATCCGCTGGGTGTGCATCTCCTGCCGCCGCGTCCACGACGAACACGGATCGTTTCAGGGCACGCGCTCCTCACTGCGGGACATCACGGACCGCAAGAACATGGAAATCGAACTCAGGCACAAATCCCTGCACGACTCCCTCACCGGCCTGGCCAACCGCACCCTCTGCCTGGACCGAATCCAACGCGGGCTGCAACGGGCCAAGCGTCGCGCCAGCTATTTCTTCGCCGTGGTGTTCATCGACCTGGACCGGTTCAAGATCGTCAACGAGAGCCTCGGCCACACCTACGGCGACCAGGTTCTGATGGTGGTGGCCGAACGCCTGAAGCTGCACGTGCGCGGCGTGGACACCGTCTCCCGCTTCGGCAGCGACGAGTTCGTTCTCTTCTTGGACGACATCGATTCCCAGCGCGAAGCCATCGCTATGGTCAAGCGCATCAGCGAAGCCATCAGCAGACCCATCCACTTTGGTCGGCACGAAGTCCGCCTCACAGCGTCCATCGGCATCGTGCTCGGCCCTGTCACCGACATCCTGGCCGAACACGTGCTGCGCAACGCGAACATCGCCCTGCACCGGGCCAAGGAGTTGGGCGGCGACAGATTCAAGGTCTTCACGGACCGCATGCTCGACCAGGCCCTGCACAAGATGTCGCTGGAGCGCGACATGCGCCTGGGCATGGAGAACGACGAGTTCTTCCTCGTCTACCAGCCTGTCGTGAGCATGAAAGACAGGACGCTCGTGGGTTTCGAGGCTCTGGCGCGCTGGCAGCACCCGGAGCGCGGCCTCCTCTCTCCATACGAATTCATCGTGCTGGCCGAGGAAACCGGACTCATCGACGACCTGGGACGCCACATGCTGCGCCTGGCGTGCAAGACCATGGCCGAATGGCGCGGGGAATTCCCGTGGACGGAGCGTTTCTTCGTCTCCGTGAACCTTTCGGGCAAACAGTTTTCCAACCACGAGCTCATCGAGCAGATACGCTCCACAATCCAGGAATCCGGCATCAGGGCGACACAGCTCAAACTGGAGATCACCGAAACCGCCATAATGGAGGACGCGGAAAACGCCGTGGAAAAGCTGCGCCGGCTCAAGAACCTGGGCATCACCATCTCCATCGACGACTTCGGCACCGGCTACTCCTCCATGAGCTATCTGCAGCAGTTCCCCCTGGACAACCTGAAGATCGACCTGAGCTTCGTGCGCCTCATGGAAATAAGCCCGGAGAACAAGGAAATCGTCCGGGCCATCGTGAGCCTTGCGCACACGCTGGGATTGGAAGTGGTGGCCGAAGGCGTAGAAAACGAAATACAGGAACAGACCCTGCGCTCGCTGGGCTGCGAGTTCGCCCAGGGGTTCCTGTACGACCCGCCGTTAACGGTCAAGGATGCGCGGGCCCTCATGCTCAGGAGCACCGAGAGCGCCGTTATAATAGAGGACGACCTCGCCGACACCGCCTGATTCCCCGAGCACGGCTCGGCGTCAGGCCACGCTCGAACGGTTGCGGTACTCCAGAAAGGCGTCCCGCTCGTTGGCGAGCTTTCGCACCAGCGCCAACGCCGCCTCGGCCCTTTGCTCTCGGGCGGCGTGCTCAAGCTGCACGGCCGTCTCGCGTATGGACATGGCGCCTATGGTGGCCGATGCGCTCTTCAGCGTATGGCCGAGCAACGCGAGCCTGTTCATGTTGTTTTCTCCGGCGGCCTGCTCCATGCCCTTCACTATGACGGACATCTCCGAGGCGAAGACGCCCAGCAGCTCGTCGTACAGGGCCTCGTCGCCGCCGAGGCGGTCCCAGACCACGGAGCGCCGCAGGAGCATGTTCGCCTGCGCCGAAATGTCAGGCGCGGCCTGCGGAACGGCGTCCACGTCGGCGAACTCGGCCAGCGCCCGGTGCAACTCGTTGATGGACAGAGGCTTGGAGATGTAGCCGTCCATGCCGCCGGCTTCGCACTTTTCCCGCACCTCGCTGAACACGTGGGCGGTAACGGCGATGACCGGCACGCCGGCCC
>JBMCLC010000256.1:0-3874 GCA_048614715.1 Oceanidesulfovibrio sp. | reverse complement strand
ACAAATTTGAATTTTAAGACAAAGTTCTACTTCAGGTTGAATCAACTCGCCGGCTTGCACCTTCGCCCCACTCCTCTGAGAAACGGGTGTGCCGCGGCACGTGCCACCCCCGCCCTAAAAAACAGACACTGGACCGACTCCCCGCACCGCCTTAAATTAACAACCGTTCAATTAAAACCGCCGCGGGAGGCACGCTCATGGACTTCGCCCTGACCGAAGAGCAGGCGCAGATCGTCGACATGGTCGACACCTTCGCCGCAGAGAGGCTGGCCCCGCACACGCTGGCCTGGGACCGCGAGGGGCATTTCCCGCTCGACGTGATGCGGGAACTGGCGGGACTGGGGCTTGCGGGGGTGTTCGTGGACCCCGAGCATGGCGGCTCGGGGCTCGGGCGGCTCGACGGCGCGCTGATCTTCGAGGGGCTGGCCAGGGGCTGCGTGGAAGCCGCGGGCAAGGATGCCCGCGCGCGTGGCGAGCACAGCGCCGACGCAGGGGTTGGGCGCGGTGTGGAAACGGCCGCGTTCGGCTTCCTGCAAGGCGGCGGCGAAACAGGCCCGTTCTCCGGCAGGGGAGTCCGGTGCCGGCGGATGCAGCGCTCCGAGCGCGGGAAAATGAAGGCGCGAATCCATGGGCCTGGGGCCTTGTCTGGGGTTACGCGGGGTCGTTCAGATCGGCTTCGGACGTGGTCTCGAGCCGCATGCGCTCGAAGCGGATGCCGGCCTCGCCGAGCATTCCCTCGGCCAGTTCGTCGGGATAGGACTCCGCGTAGAAAATATTCTTCACGCCGCAGTTGGCGAGCATTTTGGAACAGATGAGGCAGGGCTGGGTGGTGCAGTAGATGTCCGAATCCTTGATGGATACACCGTGCACTGCGGCCTGGATGATGACGTTCTGCTCTGCATGCAGGCCGCGGCATATCTCGTGCCGCTGGCCCGAGGGCACGCCAAGCTGCTCGCGCAGGCAGCCGATGTCCAGGCAATGGGCCACGTTGGATGGCGCGCCGTTGTATCCGGTGGCGAGGATGCGCTTGTCGCGGACCGCCACCGCCCCCACCTTGCGCCGCACGCAGGTGGACCGCTCGGCGACAAGAAAGCAGATGCGCAGGAAATACTGCGGCCAGGGCAGGCGCGCGTCTGCTTGCAGGGGAGGGGCGATGGCGTCGCGTTCGTTCATTGCGTGGCTCTTCGTTTGCGGCTACCAGGCAAAGAGGGGGAAAGTGCGGGCGAAGGACTGGACATCCTTGCGGATTTCGCCCAGCCGGGTCTCGTTGTCCGTATTCTTGAGGGTATCAACTATCCAGCCGCCGATGGTGACCATGTCCTCTTCCCCCATGCCGCGGGTGGTGAGCGCCGGGGTGCCCAGGCGCACGCCCGAAGTGATGAAGGGCTTTCTGGTCTCGAAAGGCACGGTGTTCTTGTTCACGGTGATGGCGGCCTTGTCCAGGGCTTCCTCGGCGTCCTTGCCGGTGATGTCCTTGTTGGTCAGGTCCACGAGCATCATGTGGTTGTCCGTGCCGCCGGAAACGAGGTCGAACCCGCCGTCCATGAGGGTTTTGGCCAGGACCTGGGCGTTTTTCACGACCTGGGCCTGGTATTCCTTGAATTCGGGCTTGAGGGCCTCGCCGAAGGCCACGGCCTTGGCCGCGATGACGTGCATGAGCGGGCCGCCCTGGATACCCGGGAATATCTGGGAGTTCAGGGTCTTGCCGAATTCCTCGGAGGAGAGGATCAAGCCGCCGCGCGGGCCGCGCAGGGTCTTGTGCGTGGTGGAGGTGGTGAAGTGGGCCTGGCCGATGGGGGAGGGGTGCAGACCGGCGGCGATGAGGCCCGCAATGTGGGCCATGTCCACCATGAGCTTGGCGTCCACTTCGTCCGCGATGGCGCGGAACCTGGCGAAATCGATGATCCGGGGATAGGCGCTGGCGCCGGCCACGATGAGCTTGGGCTTGTGCTCCAGAGCCTGGGAACGAACCCGCTCGTAGTCGATTTCCTTGGTCTCGCGATCCACGCCGTAGAACACGATGTTGAAGAGCTTGCCGGAGAAGTTCACCGGGCTGCCGTGGGTGAGGTGGCCGCCGTGGGAGAGGTCCATGCCGAGGATGGTGTCGCCGGGCTCAAGGGCGCCGAAGTAGCACGCCATGTTGGCCTGGGAGCCCGAGTGGGGCTGGACGTTGGCGTACTCAGCGCTAAAGAGCTCGCGCACGCGGTCGCGGGCGATGTCCTCGGCCACGTCGACAAACTCGCAGCCGCCGTAGTAGCGCTTTCCGGGATACCCTTCGGCGTACTTGTGGGTCAGGCAGCTGCCCATGGTCTGGCGCACCGCGGCGGAGGTAAAGTTCTCCGAGGCGATGAGTTCGAGGTTGCCGATCTGGCGATCGATCTCCTGCCGGACGGCGCGGGCTACCTGGGCATCTGCGAGAAAAAGCTCTTCCATTGGATCTGTCCTTGAAAGCTGTATCGTTGGAGGGACCTACTCAGCGTATCGCTTGAACAGCAGAGAGGCGTTGGTGCCGCCGAAGCCGAAGGAGTTGCAGAGCACGAAGTTCATCTGCTGCTCCAGGGCCTTGTGCGGGGTGTAATCGAGGTCGCAATCCTCGGATGGGGTTTTGAGATTGATGGTGGGCGGCACCACGCCGTGGTGCAGCGTGAGCGCGCTGAACACGGCCTCCGCGCCGCCTGCCGCTCCGAGGAGGTGACCAGTCATGGATTTGTTCGCCGTGATGTGCAGTTTCTTGACATGGTCGCCGAAAACGCGCTTGAGGGCGATGGTCTCGGACTTGTCGTTGAGCGGGGTGGAGGTGGCGTGGGCGTTGATGGAATCGATTTCTTCGAGCTCTACGCCGGCGTCCCGCATGGCGTTCTCCATGGAGAGGGCCATGCCGGCGCCGTCTTCCGGGGGAGCGGTCATGTGGAAGGCGTCCGAAGACGCGCCGAACCCCACGAGCTCGCAGTAAATTCTGGCGCCGCGGGCCTTGGCGTGCTCGAGCTCCTCCAGGAGGAGGATGCCGCAGCCTTCGCCCATGACGAAGCCGTCGCGGTCTTTTTCAAAGGGCCGGGACGCCGTAGTGGGATCATCGTTGCGGGTGGAGAGCGCCTTGCACGCGTTGAAACCGGCGATGGCCAAGGGCGTGATGGTGGATTCGGTGCCGCCCGTGATCATGGCGTCCGCGCGTCCGAGGAGGATCTCGGAAAAGGCGGTGCCTATGCTGTGCAGACCCGAGGCGCACGCCGACGTGGTCACGTAGTTCGGGCCCCTTGTCTTCAGGTCTATGGAAACCATGCCCGGCGCCATGTTGGAGATGAGCACCGGAATGAAGAAGGGCGAGATGCGTTTGGGCCCTTCGTTCACAAGCTTGGCGTGGCTTTCCTCGATGGTTTCCAGGCCGCCGAGGCCGCAGCCGAGCAGCGTGCCCACGCGGGGTGCGTTCTCGTCCGTGATGGTGAGCCCGGAGTCGGCGAGCGCCATTTGGGAGCAGGCCATGGCATAGAGGGTGAACCGCTCCAGCCGGCGCGCCATTTTTTTGTGGACGAACGGTTCGGGATCGAAATCCTTGACCTCGCCGGCGATCTTGGTGGCGTGGTCCGTGGTGTCGAACCGGGTGATGGGTCCGATGCCGGAGACGCCGGCCACGATGTTGCGCCAGCTGGTCTCGAGATCATTGCCAACGGGAGTGATCGCGGAAAGTCCTGTGACGACTACCCTTCTACGCATGAAAACCTCGTCAGACAAAAGGGGATTGGATCGCCTTCGAGCGGCGATACGGAGAGAGACGAAACCTGCGCCGAAAGGCGACGCACTTTCGATCTCCCTCCGTTTCGAGATGGACGACGACCGGGAACAGGCGCGCCGGCCCGGCCCCGGAAGATCGACGAAC
>JBMCLC010000255.1:0-3874 GCA_048614715.1 Oceanidesulfovibrio sp. | reverse complement strand
GATCTGACAGCCGCTGATGCGACCGCCACGCGTGTTGCCGAAGCTGATATTGCCAGAGCTGTAGCCATCGTACTCGCCACCGCAGTCGATGACGGTACAGTCTTCGATCAGCCAATCGTCACCCTTGTGGATCCAGATGCCGCAATTGTTGGTATCCACGACCGTCACGTTGCTGATGGTGATCCGGTCGCTGTTGTCGGTGAAGATGCCGCAGGGGATGGCGTCGCCATTGCCGTCGATCACCAGGTCGGCGATGCGGTTGTCGCCCGCATACCGACACCGCACGGCATGGCCGTCGATCCGGAATTCGCCTGAGGCGGTCCAGCTGGGGCGGATGACGCTGCCGAACACCCGATGATTACCGCTGCCAACCAGGGAGACACCGGTGGGAAGGTCCACCATCGCGTCGATGGTGTGGATACCAGGACCCAGCAGGATGGTATCCCCTGCGTTCGCCAGGGTCAGTGCCGTGGCAAAGGTGAGTCCGGCCATGATGGTCACGGCCATGGCGGCGAAGAAGGCGTCCCAGATCAGCGGTATCATGCCGAGCACCGTGGTGAACGCGGCCATGCACACGGGCCGCACGCGGGACACGGCCGAGTCGATGACGGCCTGGTAGGGCTCCTTGCCGTTGGCGATCTCCAGGTTGATCTGGTCGAGCAGCACGATCTCGTTCTTGATGAGCATGCCGGACAGGCTGAGAAAGCCGAGCATGGCCATGAATCCGAAGGGCTGATCGGCCGTGAGCAGGCCTGCCACCACGCCGATGAGCGCCATGGGCAGTCCCAGGAAGATGATCAGCGGATGGCGCAGGCTGTTGAACAGCATCACCGAGATGAAGAACATGATGGAGAAGGCCAGGGGCACGTTGGCCATGAGCTTGCTGTTCGCGTCGCTGGATTTTTCGTACTCGCCGCCCCATTCCAGGGTGTATCCGGGAGGGAAGTCGATGGCCTCGATCCCCGGCCGCAGCTCGGCAAAGAGCGACATGGCCGTGCCTTCGCGCTGCTGGCAGCTCACGGTCAGGGTGCGCTTGCGGTCCAGCCGGCGGATGATGGGATCTTCCCACACGGTGTGCGATCCGTCCGTGACCTGGCCTATGGGCAGAGCCGTGTTGGCGGCGGAGGACCAGACCTGCACGTCGTCCAGGGTGCTCACTCCCTGGCGCTGCTCCTTGGGCGGCCGCAGCATGATGGGCAGGAGGGTGTCGCCGTCGCGGTAGACGCCGGCGCTCAGGCCGGAGAAGTTCATGGCCAGGGCGTTGCTGATGTCCGGCCGGGTCACGCCGGCCTCGCGGCTCTGGGCCTCGGCCATGTGCACGTGCAGGGTTTTCACGCGTTGGCGCCAGTTGTGGCGTATGGTCCGCGTGTTTTCGTTGTCCCGCATGATCGCCATGACCTGGTCGGCCAACTGGCGTAGAACCATTGGGTCCTCGCCGATCAGCCGGGCTTCCACGGCCTCGGCGCTGGGGCCCAGCTTGAACGCCTCCACGGCGGAGACCACGCGGGGGTGCTCCACTGCCAGATACTGCTCCACCTGTTGCATGAGGCCCGGAATGGCCTCGAATTCTTCCACGCTCACGATGATCTGCCCGTACGAGCTGTCCGGCATTTCCGGTGCGTAGGTCAGGATGAAGCGCATGGCGCCCCGGCCCGCGAAGGAATCCGTGGCCGTGACGTGCGGCAGGGTGCGGATGTAGCCGCTCATCTCTGTCAGGCCGTCGGCAGTGTTCTCGATGTGCGTGCCGGCCGGGTACCAGATGTCCACGGTGAACTGGGAGCGCGTGGAGTCCGGGAAGAAGTTCTTCTTCACGAACTGGAAGCTGTACATGGAGACCATGAATATGCCGGCCACGGCGGCCAGGGTGAGCCAGCGGTAATCGATGCAGAAACGCAGGAACCCGCGGTAGCCGCGGTACAGCCAGTTGGTGTGCGCCTCTTTGATTTCCTTGGGCTCCTTGAGGAAGCTCACGCAGAGCCAGGGCGTGATGGTGACGGCGAAAATCCAGCTGAGTCCCAGGGAAATGGCGATGACCTGGAACAGGCTGCCCAGGAACTCGCCCGTGGTGTCGTCGGACACGGAAATGGCGGCAAAAGCCATGATCGCGATTATGGTGGCGCCCAGCAGCGGCCATTGCACCTCGCGTACCGTGTCGGTGGCCGCCTTCTCGCGCGGGACGCCCTGCATCAGCTTCATGACGATGCCTTCCGTGACCACGATGGCGTTGTCCACGAGCATGCCCAGGGCAATGACGAGCGCGCCCAGGGAGATGCGCTGCAGGTTCACATCCCACATCTTCATGAAGATGAAGGTGCCCAGGATGGTGACCAGCAGCACCACGCCCATGATGACCCCCTCGCGCAGGCCCATGAACAGCACGAGCAGCACGATGACGATGACCACGGCTTCCAGCAGGTTGACCACGAAGCCGCTGACCGCCTCCTTGACCGTGTCGGCCTGGAAGGCGATGGGCTCGATCTCGATGCCCACGGGCATTTTGGGAGTGAGCTCGGCCAGTCTAGCCTGCACGGCTTCGCCCATGGTCACCACATTGCCGCCATCCACGGTGGATATGCCGATGCTGATGGCCGGCTTGCCGTTGTGAAACTGCAGTTCGGTGGGCGGATCCAGGTAGCCGTGCTCCACCGTGGCCACGTCCTTGAGGCGTATCATGCGGCTGCCACCGTCAGAACCCTGCGGGGCGGGAATCAGCAGTTCCTCCATGGCCTTGATGCTCTCAAAGCCGCCGGTCACGCGCAGGTCCACCTTTTCCGAGGACACCTTGATGTCGCCGGCAGGTGATACGGTGTTCTGCGCCGTAATCGTGTTGAAAATGGTCGAGGGCGCGATGCCGAGCCGGGCCAGGTTGGCGCGGTCTATCTCCACGTACACCACCTCGGGCCGCACGCCCCAGGTATCGATGCTGCCCACGTCGTCGCAGAGCAGCAGCTCTCGGCGCAGGTCCTTGGCGAACTCGCGCAGGTCGTGGAAGGTGTAGCCATCGCCCGTGATGGCCAGGAAAACACCGTACACGTCGCCGAAGTCGTCGTTGATCGCAGGCGTTCCGCAGCCTGGCGGCAGGTCGTCCACAGCGTCGTTCACCTTGCGGCGCAGCTCGTCCCACACCTGGGGCAGTTCGCCGCCGTCAAATGTGTCCTGGATTTCCGCGTAGATGATGGACACGCCGGAACGCGAGATGGAGCGCACCTCCTTGAGCTGCTTGAGCTGCTGGATGGCTGTCTCCAGGGGCTCCGTCACCTCTTCCTCCACCTCGGCCGCCGTGGCGCCGGGGTACTGGGTGAAGATGACGGCTTCCTTGATGGTGAACTGCGGGTCCTCGAGCCGGCCGAGGGACTGGTACGACAGATAGCCGCCAATGGCGACCAGCAGCGTGAAGACAAGCGTAACGGCCTTGTGGCGCAACGCGTAATTGGCGAGATCCATTACTCCAGTCCCTCGCATCCGGCGCGCATGGGCCGTACGGTCATGTCCTCGTCCATGCTGTGCACGCCGGCCACGGCCACGCGCTGGCCGGATTGCAGACCGGAAAGAACCTCGACGCCCTCGTCGCGCATGCCGCCCAGCACCACGCGTGCGCGCTGCGGCGGGGCCTGCTCCTCATCGATGAGCCAGACGTAGGACTCGCCGTCGCTGCCGCCGAAGACCGCTGCCATGGGGGCAATGACGGCGCCGCCGTTGTCCAGCCCGGTGGGCAGGCTCAGTCGTGCTTCGGCCGTCATGCCGGAGAGCAGCTTGATGTCCTCGGGCGGATTCACGGCGGCCACCACCTCGTACGTGCGGGTCACGGGGTCTGCGTCGGCGCTGACCTCGGTGATGTCCGCATCGCGCCAGGAGTCGCCGGACGCATCGAATC
>JBMCLC010000254.1:0-3874 GCA_048614715.1 Oceanidesulfovibrio sp. | reverse complement strand
TGTCTCCTCCTTGCCTGCGACCGCCATGATCGGCTATATGTATGCATTGGCGGTGTTTTTGTAGAGTGGCCGTGGCCCAGCGGTTCCTCCGATTCATAATCAATCACTTACCAAGGGATCTTCATGAAGTCCGTGCTCTGGAGCATCATCCCGGCGTTCTTATTCTTCGTTGTCCTCTGCATGGCCGGTCCGGCCCGGGCCGAGCCTGTCCATGCCTTGTCCCTGCATTCCACGGTCAAGTACGGGCCGGACTTCACCCATTTCGATTACGTCAATCCGGACGCGCCCAAGGGCGGCGTGGCCCGCTTCGGGGCGATCGGCTCCTACGACAACTTCAATCCCTTCATCATCAAGGGCATATCTGCATCGGGCCTGGGACTCATCTACGACACGCTCACGGTCAGGTCGGACGACGAGCCCTTTACCGAATACGGCCTTCTCGCCGAGTCCATGGAGGTGGCGGACGACAACACCTCCATTACCTTCAATCTGCGGCCCGAAGCCACCTTCGCCGACGGCGAGCCCGTGACAGCCGAGGATGTCATCTTCACTTTCAATGTATTGGTGGAAAAAGGCAGCCCCCTTTACAAACGGTACTATGCAGATGTGCAGAATGTCGTGGCCATGGACAAGCACGCCGTGCGCTTCGAGTTCATAAGCGGCGACAACCCAGAGCTGCCGCTCATCCTGGGCCAGCTCCCGGTGCTGCCGAAGCATTTCTGGGAGGGCAGGGAGTTCGACGACGTGAACCTGGACGTGCCCCTCGGCAGCGGGCCGTACGAGCTGTCCGACTACAAGACCGGCCGCGACGTGACCTACACCCTGCGCGACGATTACTGGGGCGCGGACCTGCCCGTGAACAAGGGCCGCAACAACTTCGGCATGGTGCGCTACGACTACTACCGCGACGACACCATCGCCATCGAGGCGTTCAAGGCCGGGGAGTTCGACTTCCGGCAGGAGCGACTGGCCAAGGCCTGGGCCACTGCGTACAAGGGGCCGTCATTCGACAAGGGCTACATCGTCATGGAGGAAATTCCGCACTCCCTGTCCGGCGGCATGCAGGGATTCGTCATGAACACGAGACGCGAGGTGTTTCAGGACCCGCGCGTGCGCTACGCCATGAACTTCGCCTTCGACTTCGAGTGGACCAACACGAACCTCTTCTACAGCCAGTATGATCGCACGGAGAGCTATTTCTCCAACTCGGAGCTCTCCTCCAGCGGGCTGCCCTCGGATGCGGAGCTGAAACTGCTCAAACCGTTCCGCGGCCAGGTGCCCGAGGAAGTCTTTACCACCGAGTACCAGGCGCCGAAAACAGACGGCAGCGGCAACAACCGCCAGAACCTGCACACGGCGCTGAAGCTGCTTGCCGCCGCAGGCTACAGCCTGGAAAACGGCGTGCAGACTCGGGACGGCAAGGCCCTGGAGTTCGAGCTCCTGATCCGGGACCCGTCCTTCGAACGCGTTGTACTGCCCTACATCCGCAACCTGGAGCGCATTGGCGTGAAGGTCATCCCCCGGCTGGTGGACGATTCACAGTACGTCAACCGCATGAACGCCTACCAATTCGACATGACCACGGCCGTGCTGCCGCAATCCAATTCGCCGGGCAACGAGCAGCGCTACATGTTCTCCTCCGAGGCGGCAGAGACCCCGGGCGCGCGCAACTACATGGGCGTTCGGGAGGAAGCCGTGGACGCGCTCATCGAGGAGATCATCTCCGCGGACAGCCGCGAGGCGATGATCACCGCCTGTCAGGCCATGGACAGGGTGCTCCTGTGGGGCCACTATGTGGTGCCCCACTGGCACACCGGGTACTTCCGGGTGGCGTACTGGGACCTGCTGGAAAGGCCAGAGAACATGCCGCCGTATGGTCTGGACATGTTCGCCTGGTGGATCGATCCGGACAAGGCCGAGACAATCCGCGAGGCCCGGGGCAAGTAACGAAGCGCAACCACCGTCCCTGCCATGACTTCCTACATCATCCGCCGCCTGCTGCTCATGGTTCCCACGCTTATCGGGATCATGACGGTGAACTTTTTCATCATCCAGGCCGCGCCTGGCGGTCCGGTGGAGCAGGTGCTCACCCGGCTTGAGCAGACCGAGGTGGGCGCGCTGTCCCGCGTGGGAGCGGGGGCCGGCGGCGGCGAAACCATGGGGCCGGGGGTCGGCGACGAGACAGGAAAGCCGTCCACGTACCGCGGCGCGCAGGGGCTGGACCCGGAGCTGGTCAAGGACATCGAGAAACTCTACGGTTTCGACAAGCCGCTGCTAGAGCGCTACCTCATGATGCTCGGCAACTACGCGCGGTTCGACTTCGGAGAGAGCTTCTTCCGCGGCCGGCCGGTTACCACGCTGATCATCGAGCGGCTGCCCGTGTCCATTTCTTTGGGGCTGTGGTCCACGCTCATCATCTACATCGTCTCCATCCCGCTGGGCATATCCAAGGCCGTGCGCCATGGCTCCAGGTTCGATGTCTGGTCGAGCTTCGCCGTGATTATGGGCTACGCCATTCCGGGGTTCCTTTTCGCCATCCTCCTCGTGGTGCTGTTCGCCGGCGGCAGTTATTTCAAGCTGTTTCCGCTCAGGGGGCTGGTCTCCACCAACTGGGAGGACCTCTCCCTGGTGGGCCAGGTGCTGAACTACCTCTGGCACATGGTGCTGCCCGTCACTGCGCTGTCCATAGGCGGTTTCGCCACCCTGACCATGCTCACCAAGAACTCGTTTCTGGACGAGGTGAACAAGCTCTACGTGGTCACGGCGCGGGCCAAGGGGCTCACGGAGCGGAAGATCCTTTACGGCCACGTATTCCGCAACGCCATGCTCATCATCATCGCCGGCTTTCCGGCGGCGTTCATTTCCATGTTCTTCACCGGCTCGCTGATAATCGAGGTCATCTTCTCGCTGGAGGGGCTCGGACTGCTCGGGTTCGAATCCACGCTGCAGCGGGACTATCCGGTCATGTTCGGCACGCTCTACATCTTCAGCCTGCTCGGGCTGGTCATCAAGCTTGTCAGCGACATCACCTACACGGTGGTGGACCCGCGCATCGATTTCGAGGCCAGGGGGGGCTAGCGCGGTGTCCATCCTCAACCCCATACAGCGGCGGCGCTTGCGCACCTTCAAGGCCAACCGTCGTGGCTACATTTCCCTCTGGCTGTTCCTGGCGCTGTTTATCGTGAGCCTGTGCGCGGAGGTGGTGGCCAACGACAAGCCGCTGCTTGTGCGTTTTCAGGGGGAGTTTTACACGCCGATTCTCGAGGTTTATCCGGAAACCACCTTCGGCGGCGTGTTCCCCACGGAGACGAACTACCGCGACCCCTATGTGCGGGAACTCATAGAGGCCGACGGCTGGATGGTCTGGCCGCCCGTTCCGTACAGCTACAAGACAATCAACTACGACCTGCCGCAACCCGCGCCCAGCCCGCCCACCTGGGAGAATCCCCTGGGCACGGACGACCAGGGCCGGGACATTCTGGCGCGGGTCATCTACGGCTTCCGCATCTCGGTGCTTTTCGGGCTGGTGCTGACCATCGCCAGCTCGGCCGTGGGCATTGTGGTTGGCGCGTTGCAGGGCTACCACGGCGGCTGGGCGGATATTCTGGGCCAGCGGTTCATGGAGATATGGCAGGGGCTGCCGGTGCTCTTTCTGCTCATCATCCTGTCCAGTTTCGTGCAGCCGAGCTTCTGGTGGCTGCTCGGGATCATGCTTTTGTTCAGTTGGATGGCGCTGGTGGACCTGGTGCGCGCGGAGTTCCTGCGCGGCCGCAACCTGGAGTACGTGCTGGCGGCGCGCGCCCTGGGCTTGTCGGACCGGGTCATCATGTTCAAGCACATCCTGCCCAACGCCATGGTCTCCACGGTCACCTTC
>JBMCLC010000253.1:0-3876 GCA_048614715.1 Oceanidesulfovibrio sp. | reverse complement strand
GGGCTCTTCCTTTTGGCTGTTCTGCCGCCTGGGCACGAAACGCCACACCGGGCTGGTCACGGTGCGGTGGACCTCGCGGGCAAAGTTGAGCATGCCCACGAACCCCTCCAGGGCTTCCTTGCGTTCGTGGTTGTGGTCGCAGAACCCAACGCCCAGCTTGTAGGCGATGGGCCGTTCCTTGACCCCGCCCACGAAGATGTCCACATCCTTCTCCTTGATGAAGGCTTGGAGTTCTAGTGGGTTGGAGTCGTCCACGATGATGGTGCCGGGGTCCGTGATGGCCTCCAACTCGGCGTAGTCCTCCTTGGTGCCTGTCTGGGAGCCCACTATGGCGGTATGCATGCCGAGGTGTCTAAAAGTCTTGACAAGGGAGAAGGCCTTGAACGCGCCGCCCACGTAGATCGCAGCCTTTTTGCCTTCCAGATCCTTTCGCAGCTCCTTGATGCGCGGCATGATCGCCGTGATCTCCTCGGACACGACCTTCCTGGCGCGGGCCATGATCTCGGGATCCGTTTCTGCGAAGAACCTGGCCACGTCGTAGAGCGCCTCGGACATGTCCTCGATGCCGAAATAGGAGACGCGGATGTAGGGGATGCCGTACTCCTCCTCCAACATCTTGGCGTAGGGCAGGGTTGCGCCGGAGCACTGCACCACGTTGAGGGCCGCGCCGTGGGAGCGGCGGATGTCGTCCACGCGGCCGTCGCCCGTGACGTTGGCCACCGTCTGCACGCCCATACGCTCGAAGTAGTCGCGGATGACCCAGATCTCCCCGGCCAGGTTGAAGTCACCCAGCAGGTTGATGGACAGGGGCGAAATATCATCGATGGGCGCGGTGCCGGCCAGGCGGATCATGGCCTTGCACGCGGCGTCGTAGCCCTCGCGCTTGTTGCCCTTGAATCCTTCGGACTGGACCGGGATGACGGGGATGCCCTTCTCTGCGGCCACGCGCTTGCAGACCGCCTCCATGTCGTCGCCGATAATTCCGACTATGCAGGTGGAATATACAAAGGCGGCCTTGGGATCATGGCGGTCGATGAGTTCGCAAAGCGCGCGGTAGAGCTTCTGCTCGCCGCCGAAGACTACGTCGTTCTCCCTGAGGTCCGTGGAAAAAGACAGGCGGTGCAGTTCCGGTCCGGATGAGACGGCGCCCCGGATGTCCCAGGTGTAGGCCGCACAGCCGATGGGGCCGTGCACCAGGTGCAGGGCGTCGGCTATGGGGTAGAGCACGACCCGGGAACCGCAGAACACGCAGGCCCGCTGGCTCACGGCGCCGGCCAGGCTGTCGCGGTTGCAGGCCATATCGAACGGTTCGGCCCCGCCCTTCACATGTATCTGATCCTTCCGGTCTTCGTAGATTGGGTGCGTCATGACGTCTTCCTTGGGCTATGTGATGAAACCTATGTTGAGCTGTGGTTGCCGCGGGATTCATTGACCCCGCCCCCGCCGGAGGCATGTTTTTGCTTTTTTCTCATCGTGTCGCCGGCGCCTCCCGCAGCGCCGGCGCCCGTTACCCCCAGACTGCGCCGGAATGCGGCTATTCCAGTGCGTAGTCTTCGGCCACCTCGCCCTCTTCCAGGGCGTCCAGAATGGCGTCCACGGCCTCTTCGCTGTCCACGTTGCCGTACCAGTAGTTGTTCGGATGGATGACGAGCACGGGGCCGTCGTCGCACTGCTTGAGGCAGCCCGTGGTGGTGAGCAGGGCGTCCAGACCGCGGTCCAGGACCTCTTCCTCGATGTACTGCGCGAGGCCGTCGGTCTTCTTGTGGCAGACGCCCTTGGGCTCGCCCTTGGCGCGGAACGATTGGCACATGAGAATGTGATACGTGGGCTTGGCCATTGTTCTGTTCCTCCTTCGCTATCTCGATGCGAATGGTGGTTATTGTCCTTTCCTGCCCCGGCCTTTCGGCTTGATGCCGAAGGCGTGGAGCACCGCCCCCTGGAGCGGGGCGTCGTCATAGACGCGTACGTCGACGCCGTGTTCGGCGAGTATGGCGCGAGGATTGTCCCCGGCGCCGGCGGCGATGAGGATCTTGACGTCCGACAGAAGGTCCGCAAGAGCGTTCCAACGGTTGACGCCGCCGCCCCTGGGCGGGGTCTGGCGCGCCTCGCGCAGGGTCACGAGCCCGTTGTCGTTGCCGTACACCAGGAGCTTTTCGGCATGGCCGAGGTGGACGTCCACGGACTCGCCGTCGGACGTGGCCACCGCCACATGGGGCCGCTCCAGGTCGGGCATGGGCCGGTCCGTGACCGTCTCCGCCTGGGTCGCCAGTTTGATGCGCCGCAGCAGTATGGCCGCCTCTTCCTCGCCGAGCAGGGAGACGCCGTCGCCCCCCATGTCGCCGAGTTCGGCGTTTGGCATGACCGTTTGGACTGCGCCGAGCGCTGCGTCCATATCCTCGGCCGTGGCGGGACGGGCCTTGCCCAGGCCGGACTTCTCCCGCGGGACGAAGGGCACGAGCTCGATACTGTCCACGCCCCAGCTCTCCAGAGTCCGGGCGATACCGGCCATGTGGTCCTTGTTGATCTCCGGCGCCACCGGCACCACGGCCACGACCCGCAAGCCGTTCCGCTTGGCTTCGGCCACGCCCTTCTGCTGCTGAGCCAGAAGCACTCTGACGGCTTCGTCGCCCCGCAGAGAGCGCTTGCCCGTGCGGATGAAGGCCACGAGGCCGCCGAGCCGCAGCGGATCCGTGTCTGCCACGGCAAGCCGGACGATGTGCACGCCCGCTTTGGCCAGATCCTGAGCGTACCCCGGCAGGGCCAGACCATTGGTTGCCACGCTGATTCCCGCGTCCGGATGCCGTTCGACCACGAGCCGCGCCGCCGCGAAGGTCTCCTCTGGGCGGGCCAGAGGCTCCCCGGGTCCGGACAGGCAGACCTCCACGGGCGTCTCGACGAACTTGAGAACCGCATCGATGTAACCCGCCGCCTCCATGGGCGAGAGTGTTTCCGAGGCCACGCCGTCCGGCGCGGTGAAAGCGCAGTCAAGATTCCTGTCGCAGAACCGGCATTGCACATTGCACAGGGCCGAGACCGGAAGCTTGATTCGGCTGGGGATATGGGCGGCGGTGAACGTCACGGTGTCTCCATGGTTGTTTCCCCGGGGTAAAAAATGGGCGCGCGGCCAGCGAGGCGACAGCGCCGGCCGGCGCGCCCAGCCCAAGGGAGTGTGTGGCGAGTTCCGGCGCTAGTAGACCAGCTCGAAGCTCTCCACGGGGTTGTCGCGATCCAGACGGGAGAGGAGCGCGTCAACGATCTTCTCGAGAAGCCTCATGGCTCCGCGATACCCGACGGTCGGGAAGTACTGGTGGCCCACACGATCGATGATCGGGAATCCATGACGGATGTGCGGGATGTCCTCGTCCTTGGCTATGTACTTGCAGTATGTGTTGCCCATGATCAGGTCGACGGGCTCGTTCTTGATCCACTGATGGAGCAGGAACATATCGCCGTGTTCCTTCACGTTGGGGGTGAAGGGCGCGTCCTTGGTGATCTCCTCGATGCGCTTGGAGAACATCTTGCCCGGCGTGCCTGTCACGATGTGCACGGGCTGCATGTCTATGGAGACCAGGAACTCGGTGAGCGCGATGAGCTGATCCGGATCGCCGACCAGGGCCACCTTCTTGCCGTAGAAGTACTGGTGGTAGTCGGAGATGAGATCCACGAGCTGACCGCGTTCGTGGAGGATGGACTCGGGCACGCTCACGCCGCCCAGGCGCCGCAGGGTGTCCACGAAGAGGTCCGTATAGTTCAGGCCGATGGGCAGCGGCAGGATGTTGCAGGGCACCTTGAACTCGGTGTCCAGGTAGCGCGCGCCGTCTGCCGAGGCCCATTCGCCCAGGGCCAGTGTGCCGCGGCTGTTGGCGCTGTCCTTGA
>JBMCLC010000252.1:0-3880 GCA_048614715.1 Oceanidesulfovibrio sp. | reverse complement strand
CAAGATCAAAGGGCCTGAACACTTCGAGAAAATCATCAACGCCTGCCACCACTACCACAACGTGCCGGAAATCCCCGGACACAAGGATGAGATCAAGTGGATATGGAAGGACACGTACCTCCATTCATTCCCGACGATGGAAAGCCACTATCTTGCTGACGACATCGAGATGATGGACTTCCTGCTGCTGTGCAACCACTGCGAGAACCCCCCGTGCGTGCGCGTCTGCCCCACCAAGGCGACCTTCAAGCGAGACTGGGACGGCATCGTGATGATGGACATGCACCGCTGCATCGGTTGCCGGTTCTGCATGGCCGCCTGTCCGTACGGCGCGCGCAGCTTCAACTTCCAGAACCCGCAGCCGTACATCAAGGACGCGACGCTCAATCCGGAATACCCCACGCGCATGCGCGGCGTTGTCGAGAAGTGCACCTTCTGCGTCGATCGCCTGGTCCAGGGCCAGATGCCGGCCTGCGTCGAAGCTTCCGAGGGCGCGCTGATTTTCGGCGATCTCGACGATCCGAATTCCGAAGTCCGCAAGGCTCTCCGGGAGAACTTCTCCATCCGCCGCAAACCCTCTCTGGGTACCCAGCCCAGCGTGTATTACATCATCTAAGGGGCTCGCCATGCTGGAAAAAGCACTCAAGGGATCACCTGGATACTGGATATGGCTCCTCGTCCTCGGCGGCGTTGTCACTGTGGGCATGCTGGCGTACGTGTACCAGTTGTACAACGGCCTCACCGTCACCGGCATGTCGCGGGACGTTTCCTGGGGCTTCTACATCGCCCAGCTCACCTACCTGGTCGGCGTCGCCGCCTCCGCGGTGATGCTCGTCCTGCCCGCCTACTTCCATCACTACAAGGAATTCAAGAAGATCATCATCCTCGGTGAATTCCTCGCCATCGCCTCCGTGGCGATGTGCATCCTGTTCGTTACCGTGGACCTCGGCCAGCCGCAACGGCTGTTCAACGTGGTGCTCCACCCCACGCCCAACTCCGTGCTGTTCTGGGACATGATCGTGCTCAACGTGTACATGTTCCTGAACCTCTTCATCGGCTGGGTCACTCTGGAGTCCGAGCGCAACCGCGTAGCCCCGCCGCACTGGCTCAAGTACTTCATCTACTTGTCCATCATCTGGGCGTTCTCCATCCACACCGTCACAGCGTTCCTGTACGCCGGCCTGCCCGGCCGCCATTACTGGCTCACCGCCATCATGGCCGCCCGCTTCCTGGCGTCCGCGTTCGCTTCCGGTCCGGCCATTCTCCTGCTGCTGGTCTTCCTGCTCCAGAAACTCACCGAGTTCCGCGCGGGCGAGAAAGCCATCAACAGCGTGGCCACCATCATCACCTACGCCATGTGCGTGAACATCTTCTTCTATCTCCTGGAGATTTTCACCGCATACTACTCCGGCATCCCCGGCCACCAGCACCCGATCACCTACCTCTTCTCCGGTCTGCACGGACATGACCAGTGGGTGCCGTACATGTGGGTTGCCGTCGTGGGCGCGGCTCTGAGCCTCGTGCTGCTCATACCGGCCAAGATCCGCTACAACCACACGGTGCTGCCGTACGCCCTGGCTCTGCTGGTCCTCGCGACCTACATCGACAAGGGCATCGGCCTCATCGTCGGCGGTTTCACTCCCACGCCGTTCGAGACCGTCACCGAATACGTGCCCAGCATCCCCGAGCTCATGATCACAGTGGGCGTTTACGCCATCGGCGCGCTCATCCTGACTGTGCTCTGGAAGGTCGCCCTGGAGGTGAAGCGCGATCTCGGCACCATCGGTGAAAAACCCAAGGACATGGAGAAGCTGTACGTTTCCAAGATATAGCTTCCTGTCCCGGCCCATACGACACGACGCCCCCTTCCGACCCGTTCGGAAGGGGGCGTTTCATGTGTGGCCTGCTGCGCAAGGCAACGCCGCCCTCCGCGGCGAAGCCCTTCTCCATCCTACCGTGCTGCTGTCGCTTTGGCCGCCCATAGTCCTTACACCACGCCATCGCCGTCCTTTTTCACCAGCACGGCAGAGCGGCATGATGACGGCCCACACAAATACAAAAGCCCCGCTCCGGTAAGGAACAGGGCCTTTTGGCCGTAATCGTCCAGCGACCGTGGTCGCGGCTGCGCATGATCGGCCGGCGCGTGCGCCGCATCGGGAAATACGGAAGCTCTCCACGACGCGGCAGCGTGCGCGCGGCGACTAGGTAAACCGGCGGCGCAGCATGGCGCAGAGGTAGTCGATGATGGTCACGGATAAGATGACCATGATCATCATGGTGCACACTTCGCGGTAGAGGTAACCGTTGAGCTTGTCGAACATGAGAAAGCCGATGCCGCCTGCGCCGACGAAGCCGAGGATGGTGGCGCTGCGGACGTTGGATTCGAAGCGCAGCAGACTGTAGCTGACCACCAGCGGCATAACCTGCGGCAGCACGGCGAAAGATATGATCTGGGCGGGATTGGCGCCGCTGGCCTTGGCCGCCTCCACCTGCCCGGGCTCTATGGACTCTATGGCCTCGGAAAAGACCTTGCCGAGAATGCCGAACGTGTGGATAGCCAATGCGAGCACGCCAGCGAACGGTCCCAGTCCGATGACCGCCACAAAGATGAGGGCCATGACGAACTCGTTGAAGCCGCGGCAGAAATCCAGCAGCCTGCGCACGAGGAACTGGCTGGTCCAGCGCAGAAAACGCTGCAACTGACCGTGCCCCTGCACCATGAGCTCCAGGGTGTTCCTGGCCGCGAACATAGCCACGGGAATGGCCGCGATAAAGGCGAAGAGACTGCCCCAGATGGCGATGAATACCGTTTCTATGAGCGCGACGCCGTAGGATTTCAGCTTGGCCGGCGCCGTTTCCGGCGGGAAATAGCCACCTTTTCTCTCGGAGAGAGTCTTGCCGTAGGACTCCTGGATGATCTTCTCTTTCTCGGTCGGCTCCATGGCCGCCACGCGCGCGTCGGCTTCCTTGTCCGCCATCTTGCGCAATTCGGCGCGGCTCTTGTCCTGTCCGGCGTACTGCGCCTTCAGGTCCTGGTAGGCTTCCTCGTAGGCGATGATGCGCGGCATGCGTTCTGCCATGTCCATCGCTTCCTTCTGCTCCATCTCGTTCAGCTGATCGCCGAAGAGGTAGGTGAAGGCGTTTTCACGCTTGTTGTAGAGCTTGAGTGGATTGATGTCGGTCTGCTCCCACGCGAGCACAAGCAGGCCGAGGGCAACAACGAACAATGCCCCCAGGCGGAACTTCTGGGGAAGCGTCCGCCTGGGGGTGACGTGGTCTAGGGTTATTTGCTGCTGCATGACGTCCTGAGTGTTACTGCTGCTTCTCGAGTTCGGCCTTGAGTCGCTTGAGATAGCGGATGGAGTCGTAGATGCCGTCATGGCTGTACTGGTAGCCGCTCACGCCGAGCTTCTTCAGGCCTTCCTCGTTCTGGTTGTACATGAGCATGGCGCCCATGTAGGCGGCCTTCAGATTCTCGGGCAGGTCGGCGCGCGCGCAATAGGGAGCGCCGGGGATGAGGTCGGAAGTCCAGAGGACGCGGTAGTCGTCCTCGGAAATGCTTCCGGATTCGATGGCGCGGGCCAGGTCGATGTTGTTGGTGGCGGCCACGTCGATGTCATTGTTGCCCACGAGCAGGATGGACGCGCCATGGGAGCCGGAGAAGCGCACCTCGGAGAAGTACTCCTCGGGCTTCACTTCCATGTCGCGGTAGAAAAGCATGTTCGGCACGAGGAAGCCGGAGGTGGAGTTCGGGTCGGTGAACGCGAAGTTCTTGCCCTTGGCCTCTTCCAGGTTGGTGATGCCGGATTTCTTGTTGGTGATGATCACCCCGAGGTAGCCGGGCTGGCCGGTCTCGTCCAATTCCATGATCAGGGCCTCG
>JBMCLC010000251.1:0-3885 GCA_048614715.1 Oceanidesulfovibrio sp. | reverse complement strand
GTACCGGGTCATGATCTCCACGGCGTCGTCGATGGGGTCGTCCTCGTGCACGGCTATGGCCGGGGAGTTCATGAGATCGCGCACGAGCCGCTGGGGATTGATGTGCGAATAGAGCAGGGCGAACAGCTCGTCCTTGACCTGGGGAAGTGTGCGGTCCTTCACCGTGGCCGAGGCCGCGAACTCGTGGCCGCCGCCGCCAAGGGACTTGCATATCACGCTCACGTCCACGTCCGGGGTGCGGCTGCGCGCCACCACGTGCACACGGTCGCGCATCATGCCCAGGGCGAAGAGCACGCGAATGTTCTCCATATCCAGCAGCTTGTGGGCGAGCAACGCGAAGTCGCCCACGAATTCGTCTATGGAAACCTCGGCCACCACCACGGGTATGCCGTTGATCTCGTGGGTCATGGCCGACTCGAGCAAGTCGTTCAAAATGGAAATCTGCTCGGCCGTGAGGTCGCGGTGCAGGATGTCCGCCACCACATTGAGGTCCATACCCTGGCTTTTCAGGTACGCGCCGGCGAAAAAATCATGCTCCGTGGTGGAGGAGAAAGTGAACGCGCCGGTATCCTCATAGATGCCCAGGGCCATGATGGTGGCCTCATCCTCGGTAAGCTCAATGCCCCGCTTTTGTATCTGATCCACCAGAATGGCCGTGGCCGATCCCCAGGGAACCACAGTGCCTTCATCGTAGGCGATGTCTTCGCCTTCCTCGGAAGAATCCGGATGGTGGTCCCAGACATGGACCCGCACCTCGCCCTTGTCCGCCCGGTCCAGTATCGCCCCCACATGCGCCAGACGGGATCGCTGCCTGGTGTCCACTATAACCAGGGTTTGCACGCTGTCCGGGTCTATGTCCCGTGCGTTCTGAAAATTGAACAGATACGTGGCCGACTGGATGAAGAAGTTGCGCAGGTTCTTCTCCTGGCTGCCGGGAAAGACTAGCGCCGCGCCCTCGTACAACTTGCTCGCCGCGATCATGGCGGCCAGGGAATCGAAGTCCGCGTTGACGTGCGCGGTTATCACGACGGGCGCGCTGACGCGCTCCTTCTTTTTCTTCTTGGACATACGCTGGGTAGGTACCTGCTCGCGCCGTTTTGGGCAATCGGAAGAGCGGCAGAATGCTGATAGAGGCTATTTGTATGACCTCAGTGCACAAGAGGCGCTGTGCCCCCAGAACCGCCGGGAGCATTGCTCCCACTTATGGAATCACTGGCTCCGCGGATGGTGCGCCCGGTGTATTGCGGCCAAGCGCTGCGCCTGGACATGGGTGTATATCTCGGTAGCGCTGATGTCGGCGTGGCCGAGCAGGATCTGCACGGTGCGCAGGTCGGCGCCGCCCTCCAACAGGTGGGTGGCGAAAGTGTGGCGGAAGGTGTGGGGCGATATCTCCTTGGTCAGACCGATCCGCGCGGCGTATTTGCGAATGATCTTCCAGATGGCCACGCGGGAGAGCCCCTTGCCCGAGCGGTTGAGGAACACGGCGTCTTCCACGGGTGAAAAGGATGTGCGCCAGGACCTCAAGTATTCGTTGAGGAATTCCTGGGAAACGTCGTGCACGGGCACGATGCGTTCCTTGCTGCCCTTGCCCCAGACCTTCACGAGTCCGGCCTGGGGGTCGTAGTCTAGCGGCCGCAGGGCGATGAGCTCGGAGACGCGCAGACCGGCGGCGTAGAGCAGCTCGAGCATGGTGCGATCCCGGAAGCCGAGCTTGGTGGAGAGGTCGCAGGCGGCGAGCAGGGCGCTTACCTCATCCACGCTGAGCACGTTGGGCAGTGTGCGGGTGAGCTTGGGATTTTCCAGATTCTCCGCCGGGTTCGTGGGCAGCAGTTGTTCATCGGACAGGTAACTGAAAAAACCCCGGAGCGATGACAACCGCCGGGCCATGGAACGTGAGTTCATGCCGCGGGCGCGTTCGCGGACAATATAATAGAGGAGGGATTCCTCATCGACGTCCTCCACCGTGGAGCCGCGCTCCTGCAGGAACAGGAGGAATGTGGACAGATCGTGGGTGTAGGACTCCAGAGTGCGCTCGGCCAGCCCTTTTTCCACGAGCAGGTGCTCCAGATAACGGTCCAGCAGGGGCGAGGCCACGGCATCGCGCGGGGAGTCGGGAGCAGGGGGAGTGGACATTGACCTTCGGGCGGAAAATATTGACAGGTTTGAAAAACGTATTCTAGGAAAATCCGCGGCCATAGACAATCGTGAACAGCGATTCGGCCGAATCATAGCATTGCGGTATGGGACGATGCCCATCAATATATTGGACAGAGCTTCGCGGGGTGCGTATCCCGGACCATATTCCGGTCGCCATCGAATAATATGCGCGGCCCCGGGGTGGGACTCCCGCGCAATCCAAAAACAAGGGACATGAACATGCCGAATTTCAAGTTCGCCAAGCGGATAGAGACGCTGCCGCCGTATCTTTTCGCCGAGATAGACCGCGTGAAGGCCGAGGTGGCCTCCCGCGGCGTGGACATCATCAGCCTGGGCATCGGCGACAACGACCTGCCCACGCCGGACTTCATCATCGATGCCTTGCGCGAGGCGGCGCGCAATCCCAGATACCACCGCTATCCCTCGTACGCCGGGCTGCTCTCCTTCCGGGAGGCCGTGGCCGGCTGGTATCAGGAGCGCTTCGGCGTGGAGCTCGACCCCAAGAACGAGGTTGTCACCCTGATAGGCTCCAAGGAGGGCATCGCGCACTTTCCGCTGGCGTTCATCGATCCGGGAGACCTGAGCCTGGTGTGCACGCCCAACTATCCGGTGCCGCCCGTTGCGGCCGGTTTCCTGGGCGGCGACGTGGAGTTTTTGCCGCTGTACGAGGAGAACAAATTCCTCCCGGATCTCGACAGCGTGAGCGAAGAAACCTGGCGCCGCGCCAAGATGATCTACGTGAATTATCCGAACAACCCTACCTCGGCCATGGCGCCACGGGAGTTCTTTGAAAAGCTCGTGGACATCTGCCGCGAATACGAGGTGATCCTCATGCAGGACGCCGCGTACACCGAAGTGTACTACGATCCGAACAACAAGCCGCTGTCCGTGCTGGAAATCCCCGGCGCCAAGGACGTGGCCATCGAGTTCCATTCCCTGTCCAAGACCTTCAACATGACCGGCTGGCGGCTCGGCATGGCCGTGGGCAACGAGACGCTGGTGAAGGGTCTGGGCAAGGTCAAGGAAAACGTTGACTCCGGCGCGTTCGAGGCAGTGCAGCAGGCCGGCATCGTGGCGCTGCAAAAGGGCGCTCCTTACACCGAGCAGTTCCGGGAAGTCTACCGCGAACGCCGGGACGCCGTGCTCGCCGCGCTCAGGGAGGCGGGCATCGAGGCCGTGACGCCCGAGGCCACCTTCTACATCTGGGCCAAGGTGCCAAAGGGCTACGGAAGTTCGGCCGAGTTCGTGACCCGGGTCATCCAGGAGAAGGGCGTTGTTCTCACCCCGGGCAACGGCTTCGGCAAACCCGGCGAAGGCTGGTTCCGCATTTCCCTCACTCTCGACACGCCGCGCCTCATGGAGGCCGTGGAGCGGATCAAGACACTGTGATCTATCTGGCCCTGGGCGCCAATATATCCGGACCCGCTGGTCCGCCAGAGACGACGATGGCCGCCGCGTTGAAACGCATCGTGCAGCGCGGCGGCTTGACGCTGCAATGCGCCTCGCGCGTTTACAGGACCCAGCCGCAACACGTGGAAGCGCAGCCGTGGTTTCTCAACCAGGTGGCGGCGTTCCGACCTGGCCGAAACAAGGATATATCGCCCGAGGAAGTGCTGGAAAAGCTCCAGGCCGTGGAATTGGAACTGGGGCGCGACCGCTCCTGGGAAATCCGCTTCGGTCCGCGCTCGCTCGATGTCGATCTGTTGCTTTTCGACAACGTCGTGCAGC
>JBMCLC010000250.1:0-3888 GCA_048614715.1 Oceanidesulfovibrio sp. | reverse complement strand
AAATTCATCCTCAAGGGCATCATGACACAGGACGAGGCGGTTCTGAGCCATGAGATCGGCGTGGACGGCATCGTGGTGTCCAACCATGGCGGCCGCGTGCTGGACCACACCCCAGGCACGGCCGAGGTGCTGCCCGCCATTGCCGATGCGGTGCAGGGCAAGCTGTCCATCATTGTGGACGGCGGCGTGCGCGACGGCGTGGACGTGTTCAAGATGGTGGCCCTGGGTGCGGACGCCGTGATGATAGGCCGGCCATTCTCCATGGCCGCGCTGGGCGGCCTGCGAGATGGCGTGGGCTCGTACATCGACCAGATCAAGGGCCAGCTGGTGCAGGCCATGGTGCTCACAGGCTGCGGAACAATCGGCTCCATCGACCGTACGCGCTTGTACGGCAACGATACATAACGATTCAATAAAGCCAGGTATGTCATGATCGGACTCTTTCTGCTCTACGTGGTGTTGGGCGCCTTCGCGGGTATTCTGGCAGGGCTTCTGGGCATTGGCGGCGGTCTCGTCATCGTGCCCATGCTGACTTTCGCGTTCACCTGGCAGGGCGTTCCGCACGAACATATCCTGCACCTGGCGCTGGGCACGTCGCTTACGACCATCATCTTCACGGCCATTTCCAGCTTCTGGGCGCACAACAAGCGCGGGGCCGTGCGCTGGGACGTATTCTGGCGCATCACCCCGGGGATCATCCTGGGCACTTTCATGGGGGCGTGGGTGGCGAGCCTGCTGCCCACCAACGTGCTCAAGGCGTTTTTCGGCGTGTTCCTCTACTATGTCTGCTTCCAGATGATCACGGGCAAGAAGCCGAACCCCTCGCGGCAGATACCCGGCAAGGCCGGCATGTTCGCCGTGGGCAATGGCATCGGCGTCATCTCGGCGCTGGTGGGCATTGGCGGCGGCACTCTCTCCGTGCCTTTCCTGTTGTGGTGCAACATGGTCATGCAGACGGCCATCGGCACGGCCTCGGCCATCGGCCTGCCCATTGCCCTGTCAGGCTCCCTGGGTTTTCTCGTCAACGGCCTGGGGGTGGCCGGCCGGCCGGACTGGACCATCGGCTACATCTATCTGCCGGCGCTCATAGGCATCGTGTCCATGTCCATGGTTACGGCGCCGCTGGGCGCGAAACTGGCGCACACCCTGCCGGTGCCGACGCTCAAGAAGGTCTTTGCCGTGCTGCTGTTCATCGTGGGCACGCGGATGCTGTGGAGCGTGTTCACCGGGTAGCGCGTCTTCCACCTCATGTGTTAGGAAACGGGTCCTCGGTTTCAGTATTATGAACCGGGGACCGTTTTTTTTCACATGAATACGAGCGCTCGCTTGGACCTTGGCGCCATGCTCGCCTTCGCCATCGTGCTGCTGCCGTTGCTGTGGACCGGCCGGACCCTCTCGCGGCAGGAAGGGGGCGCGCTGCTCTTGGGGTATGGTGCATACCTCTGGATACTGTGGCCCTGAAGCCTGAAGACGCGAGAAACATGTGCGTGTGCTGTCTGTTAAGCGGGCTGTTTCAGGGGGGAAAGAGCATCCACGGCCGAGTACATGCAGCATCCGATTCCTCGGGCGGACGTAAAAGGGTGGCTGCCGTTGTATTGAAGCTTTGCAGCGCCTACACTGGTCAACGGGTTCACGTTGGGTCGCATATTGCCTGAAAACGCACAATGTTGAACATTTGATGCGCGAAGGCATAACCAGGGCCACGCGCCGAATCCCGTAAGGGCAGAATGCACGAAACATTCTGCCCTGGGCACTATCACCACACCCGAAGAAACGGAGGATACTGATGGAATACAAGCGCTTTGGAGCAAAGATCTTGATCCGCCTCGATCCCGGGGATGAGGTCATCGAGTCGCTCAAGAAGGTCTGCCGCGATGAAAAGGTGACTATGGGCGTGCTCAGCGGCATCGGCGCCATCGACCGGGCCATAGTTGGCCTGTTCGACCCCAAGGAGAAGAAATACCACTCGAACGAAATCAAGAAGAATCTGGAGATCACCGCGCTGGCCGGCAATGTGACCACCATGGACGGCGAGGTGTACATCCATGCCCACGCCACCATGGGGGACATCGAGAGCAACGCCTTCGGCGGCCATCTCAACGAGGCGGACGTGAGCTGCACCGCCGAAATCATCATCGACGTGTTCGAGGGACAGGTAGACCGCGAGAAGAGCGAGAAGATCGGTCTGAACCTGCTCAAGTTCTGAGTCGCTGCCTTGTTGCCCGCATATTGCGGAATAAAGCCGACCCGGAAACGGGTCGGCTTTTTTTCTCCGACGCCTTCCCAAAAGCGCGGCGTTGGCCGCGAAAGCACATTCTGTCCTGTGCAATATTGCCCACCCAAATAACGCCAGTGAGCTTCACCACATCGTAAGAGTCCACCACCATACAGTAACCGGGCCGTCATCCAGCCGTTGTATTCAAGATCATCTCCTTAACCAATCCAACGGAGGGAACACCATGAAGGAGCGAGGAATTGAGCGACGTGATTTTCTCAAGGCAGGGGCCATGCTTGGCGCAGGCATAATGGCAGTGGGCGCATTTCCAGCAAAGGGCAGGGCGGTGAGCTACACGCCCATGAAATACTCCGACGTGCTCGACATGGACCACGTGGCCATGGCCGAGGCGTCCGGTCAGGTCATGGATTCCTGGCGCTATCGCCAGGAGACAGTGACCACGATCAAGAATCCGATGCTCCGCGCGGGGGTGCAGTCCATCATGGAGAATCCCGCGCCCACGATCATGGAGAACCTGGGCTCCACGGAGAAAAAGGAGGTGTACGAGGAGCTTTCGGCCAAGGGCATGATCGATGGTCTGGCCTACGACGATTTCCTGCCTCCGGTCTCAGACCCGTCCAGGAGCCCGCAGCCGTTCTACTCCGCGCCGGGCAGCGGCTACAGCAGCCACCACGCCTACCCCGGCGGCGTGGCCACCCATACGGCTCTCAACTTGCGCGTCTCCCTGGCGCTATACGAAGGCTACCGCGACACCTACGACTACCTGCTCGACCGCGACATCGTTATCGCTTCCCAGGTGCTGCACGACCTGCACAAGGCATGGGTTTTCCAGTGGCAGGAGGACGGCTCCTCCCGCACCGAGCAGAAACTTGCCGGCACCGGAGAGCACCACCCCCTGAGCGTGGCGGAAAGCTTGCACCGCGGCTTGCCGGCGGCCATGTGCGTGGCGCAGGCCTGCGCGCACAACCATCCCGGTTTCGAGAAAGACGAGGCCGGACCAGTCAACTGGATCAGCACGGCGGCCACGATTCTGGGCAAGGACGCGGCCAAGGAAGGCTGGCTGGCCGAGGACGGCAAGACCCTGCCACAGCCGCGGACCATGGAAAACTTCCTCTGTCACCTGGGCGACCACGACTGGGTGCTTACCGTGCCCGCTGCCAAGTGGACCATCCCCCTCATGCAGGAAATCGCCGTGCAGCACTACGGCGTGAAGGAATCCGAGCTCGAGGGCAAGAAGTTCAACCAGTTGCGCAACTACGTGTTCTCCCAGGCCACCATCATGAGTCTCTACCAGCAGTATGTGAAAGAGGGTAAGGAAGGGCTCGCCCGCACCGTCCTGTCCATCGTCTCTCCCGCCTAGCGTGTTACACAATTCGCCGGAGGCCGGAATGACAATTCTATTTCCGGCCCCGGTCTGGAGGGTTTCATCAACAATGCGGGTTTCCACGCAAAAACAGTTTCGCTGAGTCCTTCGGTCCAGACCCTGCTGGGATGGGAGCGGGGACCACGGTGCTTCCCCATGGTCGCCCTGGGTGTGAACGGGGTAGCACAGCCGGCCAGGGGCAGGTATCGGGGGTTCCTTGAATGCGTGCATCGCGGTATATTCACGCCGGCCCTCATGAACTCCCGACGACAACCCCTGAACACTCAAG
>JBMCLC010000249.1:0-3899 GCA_048614715.1 Oceanidesulfovibrio sp. | reverse complement strand
GCAGCAGCCGCTCGACCTCTTCCGGACCGAGGTTTCGGGCCGCGGCCAGGAGGAGGGCGAGTTCGACGGCTGGTTTTGGTTTGCGAGCCAGAACAAGAAGAGGCTTCAGGGCGTCTTCAGGGAGCCAGCCGTCGAGGTCAGCATATATCTGGGGAAACTCCCGGCCGCGGTAGACGTTTTCTCCGCTCCGGCTCGTTCGTAGGGTCAGCCCCTGGAGGCGCGCGGAGGGATGGCCTGCGAAAATGCGCGCATACGGCAGCTCGAACGGCGGCGTGGCTTTGCGCGCGCCTGCATCATCCACTTCCCGGCTCCAGAGCTTGTCCCAGAGCGCGAGATGTCCGTTCACGGCCGCGTCCCAGGAAAAGCGCTCCGACACCCGTGTCCTGGCCCGGCGTCCCATGGCGCGCCGCATGGCAGGGTCCGCCGCCAGGGTCTCGATGGCCTGCGCCAGCGCCGCAACGTCCACGGCCGTGGTCTGGGCCAGACGCATGTGGTGCACGTCCCCGGCCAGCAGAGAACCCAGGGCGTCGTCCCGCGGCGCGGGTTCCGGCGCACGTCCCACGGTGCGTACGAGTATGCCTGTGGCCTCCTCCCCTCCCGTGGCCACGAGATCACGGTAACCGTCCCAATCCGAGGCGATGACCGGAACGCCCGAAGCCCCGGCCTCCAGGATGGTCAGCCCGAAGGTCTCCTGCGCGTTGTCCGAAGGTGAAATGAAGATGTCCGCGGCGGCCAGGAGCGAGCGCTTCAGCGTTTCGTCCGGGTCGGGTACGCGGCGCACCTCCAGGCCGATGTTTCTGGCCAGCCCCTGGAGCAAGCCGAGGTATGGATCCTTGGCCACCATGGAACCGGCCACCACGAGGCACAGGTACTTCGGATCGCGGCCGGCGCTGACCAGCCGTTGTACGGCGCGGACCACGGGCAGAAGATCCATCTTGAGCGCGGGCGAGACCCGGCCCAGCGCCAGGAGCATGACTGCGTCCTTCGGTATGGACTGGCCGCCCTGCTCCGGCGGCGCGGCAAGAATCTCGCGCAGGCGCTGCTTCGCATCCGGCTCGGGCGCGTCAAAGCCTTCCACGTCCACACCCAGGGGCACTATCTCGAGCGCCGGCTCCTTATAGTCAGTATCTTCCAGGCCGTACATCTCCCGCAGCCAGCCATAGTACCCCTGCATGACCTGTTTCGCGGCCCGCGTGGTGCACACGGTGCAGTCCCGCGGCGTGATCCCGGCCCAGAGATGGGCCAGAACGTTCCGCTTGAACTCCTGGAAGCTCAGGGAATGGGTGGTTGCCGTGATCGGAAAAAGCTCGGGCGCATGGAGGTTGCGCAACCGGGCCAGGGGACCGGGTCGGTTGTGGCAGTCCGACAGATGAAAGGAGTGGAACCGTGTGGTGGCCAAAGCCTGGGGCAACGCGCTCCAGGTATCCACCACGAAGGCGCCGCGTTCGTGCAATTTCGGATGGCGACGCTCCAGCTCCGCGCGCTGGAGGGCGGCCAGCCGCTGGTTCTCCAGATAGAAATGATAGCGCGAAAAAGGATCGCGTCGCAGCAATGCGTCCAGAAAGCCGGCGTTGGCCACAGGCCTGCCCATGACCACCTTGTTCGCCAGCCCTTCGTAGAACGGGTCCAGGGTTCCCCAATCCGCTCGTTGCTCCATGCCGGCAGCAAAGCCACATCTGCGGCTGGCTGTCAAATGGTCGACCCCCGTGCTTATCCGGCCCTCGTACAATATGATAACAGTCCGCGCATCTTGCAAAAATCTGATGCGGCTCAGGATTTGCTTGAAAACCGGTCAGATGACGTAACGCTGCATTTTTTTCTGATTGAGATTGATAAGGAGCCGACGACGTGAGCGCATTGGCACGCAACGAACTGATCATGTGGGGGATCGGGCTTTCCGAACTCGAGGCTCAGGCGATACGCCGCGCTGCGCACGGACGGGCCAGTCTCGTGGTCTGGACCGGGGACGACCTGCCGGATTCCAACGCTCTGGACCGTGACGAACCGTTTCTCGTGCTGGCTACCTGGAGCGCTTGGGGGCGCGCCTCAAAGGCCGTTCCCGTACTGGAGGGCGTGACCCGGGCCGTGATCCTTGACGAGAACTCAGGCGCCGTTGACATGGAACAGGCCGCCGCCACCGGCGCGGACGCCGTACTCAAGCTGCCCATAGAGCAGGATCGCGTTCTGGCCGTGGTGGAACGGGCCATGTCCGTACGCAGGCTCTACGACGACATCTACCGCATGACCCAGGAGATTGTCCTGGAGCGTGAACTCCTCTCTCGCAAGAACGAGCAACTCAAGTTCATAAACGGCTTTCTGGCCCGCGCCGCCGAGAGTATGGACACGGTGGAGCTCCTCGGCATCGCCCAAAGCGAGTTGTCCAAGCTTCTGGACATTGAGGCGCTCTATGCCTGCATCTGGGGGCCCGCCGCCGAGGAAGTTTTCGAAGCCGAGCTGTACATGGCGGAAAATCTTTCCGCAAGTTCGCAACAGGGCTGGAGTTCGCTGCTTCTGGAAAGCGCAACCTCCCTGGGCGGCAGGAACATCGAGGACTACCGCATGGTGTTTTTGCCGACCACGGGTCGTGGGATCAATCCTCCATCCAGCGGCAAGACCATAATCCTGCCGCTGAAGGCCGCGGGCGAGATTTTCGGTTGCATCGCAATCGCCGGTCCGACGAACTACTCCCTGGGCCGCGACCAGGTGGAGCTCATGCACTCCGCAATCAACCACCTCGGACTGGCGCTGCGCAACGCCATCCTGTTCAGCGAGGCGCGCAACGAGGCCGACTACGACGGCCTGACCATGATCCACAACCGTCGCTCCTTCGAGCGCCGGCTCAAGGAGGAGCTCATGCGCCACCAGCGCTACGGCCATGTCATGAGCCTGCTCCTGCTGGACATCGACCACTTCAAGCGCATCAACGACACGTTCGGCCACTTGGCCGGCGACGCCGTGCTCACTTCCGTGGCGCGGACCATACGCAGCGCGGTGCGCACCTGCGACTATCCGGCACGCTACGGCGGCGAGGAGTTCGCGGTCATCCTGCCCCAGACCAACGGCATGCAGGCCAACATCCTGGCGGAGCGGCTGCGCCGGGAAATTGCGAACCAGAGCTTTACGGAAGAAGGGAGAACCTTCCATGCCACGGCGTCCATCGGCATAGCGGACATCAACCCGGAATCGCACATCACGGCGCCGCAACTGGTACGCCGCGCAGACCGCGCGCTGTACGCCGCCAAGAACCGCGGCCGCAATCGGGTAATCGTGGCCGCTCCGGACGAGCAATGCCCCTTCGCCGCGGCCATGCACTAGCGCCGTTTCGGACAACATGAAAAATCGAGGACGCTGCCGGCAAGGCGGCGTCCTTTTTTTTGGTCAATGCATTGCAATGCACACGGCCAGGCGCGGATTGTGTTTACAATTCAGCTCGGTCATGCCGGTCATGTGATATGTCTCTGCACGCGGGATCCGGACAATATATTACGCACCAGGTCTTTACGGGCGCTGTCCATCGGACCGCCACATGGTTGCCCCTTCGCCCTTGGCATCCCGGCCATGATGCGTTACCTGATCTTTTTCGAAGTCATTGCCGTTCTCCCGCTTCCCAAAGGACCGCACCCCCATGAACGAACTCTTGTGGTTGGGCTTCGCCCTCCTCGATCTGACCCTCGTGGTCATCATATACCGCTATTTCGGCAAGGCCGGCATGTTCGGCCTCGTGGTATTCAATCTCGTGCTCTGCAACATCCAGGTGCTCAAGGTCATCGACATATTCGGCATGACCACCACCCTGGGCCCGGTGCTGTACGCGAGCGTGTTCCTGGCCACGGACATCCTGTCCGAGCACCACGGCAAGGCGGAAGCGCGCCGCGCCGTGCTTCTCGGCTTCGCCGCGC
>JBMCLC010000248.1:0-3902 GCA_048614715.1 Oceanidesulfovibrio sp. | reverse complement strand
GATCGTCTCCCAGTTCACACTCTACGCCGATTGCCGCAAGGGCCGCCGGCCATCCTTTACCGATGCGGCGCCGCCGGATGTGGCCGCCGCGCTCTTCGAACGTTTCGTAAACGACGCCCGCGCTGCATATTCCGGCACTATCGAGCAGGGCATATTCGCTGCAGAAATGGACGTGAGCCTCGTCAACTGGGGCCCGGTGACCATTACCCTGGATGGCGCGGAATTCGCATGATCACAAACACCATGCAGCGAAACATCAGGATTCTCGTGGTGGACGATTCCAAGACCATGCGCCATGCCCTGGAAACCATCCTCGCCGAGCAATACGAAGTGCGCACCGCCAGGGACGGACGCCACGCCCTGGAACTTCTGGACTCCTTCCACCCGGACATTCTCCTTCTGGACATCGTCATGCCCAGGCTGGACGGCTTCGGCGTGATCGAGCACATCCGCAACGTACGGCGCGACGCGCAGACCTTCATCATCATGCTCACTGCGGAGAGCACCAGGGAGATCAAGCCCAGGGCGCTCAATCTCGGGGCCAACGATTTTCTGCTCAAACCCTTCGACAAGGTCGAGCTTCTGGCCCGCATAGGCGTGGCGGCCAGGCAGGTGCGGCTCACCCGGGACCTGCACCACTCCATGGAGCGCATCAGCCGCGAGATCGAAACCATCGCCTCGCTCCAGACCAGGCTGCTGCCCAAGGAAAGCCCGTACCTGGAGGAAGTGCAGCTCCAGAGCCTGTATCGCCCCTCCGGCCAGGCCAGCGGCGACTATTTCGACTACGCGGTGCTCAATGGAAACGTTCTGCGCATCGTCATCGCGGACGTATCCGGCCACGGAGCCCGCGCCGCGTTCATCATGGCCATCGTGCGCACCCTCTTCAAGCTCTCGCTGGAGCACTCCCAGGCCCTGGAAGCGACCATGCGAACCATCAACTGCCATCTCGTGGAGATCATCGGCGACGAATCCGATTTCGTCACCGCATTCGCCGCCGACCTGGACCTGGCCAATTGCACCTTGTCGTTCATCAACGCCGGCCACTGCCCAGGCCTGCTCCATACCGGCGCGGACAACTGCGTTCGGCTCAACTCAACCCATCCGCTCATGGGGTTCTTCCCCATCGAGTTCACGTCGCGGACCATCCCCTTCGCGCCGGACTATTCCCTGTTCCTGTTCACCGACGGTTTTTACGAATGGGAGCCCGAACCGGGCGTCTTCTTCGAACTCGACGACTTTCTGGAGCTTGCCGAAGGGCTTATGCACACGGGCGGCTCCTTCCTGGAAAACCTCGTCGCCGATCTCAAGGCGGCGGGCGACAAGCCCCCGGTGTTCCGTGACGACCTCACGGCCCTGTGGGTGCATCGTGGAGAAGCCAATGGCTGAAGACATGCGCCTTTTTCAGGAGAACGAGCAACGCTTCATGCTCCGGACCCAGGCCAGCCCCACGGCGAGCAGACGGCTCGCCAAGGCTGTCATTTCCATACTGAGCGACGCCATCGCGGATCGCGAGCTTTTGTACAACATTGATCTGAGCCTCTCGGAAGCCTGCGCCAACGTGGTACGGCACGCTTACGCGCAGGAACCCTTCTCCCCGGCGCAGCTCATCCAGATAGACATCGTGCTCATCGAGGGAAAGACTATCGAGATAGAGGTCTCGGACTGGGGCTGTGGCTTTCCGGAATGGCCGGTGGACATCAAGAACGCCAATCCGGAGGCCGAGGGCGGCCGCGGCTTGTTCATCATGTCCGAGCTGGCCGACGAATTCGAACTCAAGCGTGAAGGCGACCGCAACAGCGTGCACCTCAAAATGCGCGTCGAGGAGGAGCGATGGAACCATTCCGGATAACCGAAAACGCTCCGCTGGTCCGCATCGACATCCAGGGCGAGTTCAGCCTGGAGTTCACGGACACCCTCAAACGCACCTTGAAAAGAATCCTGGACGATCCCGCCTATCGCATCGTCGCCGTGGATCTCGAGTCCGCAACATTCATGGACAGCTCGGGCATCGGCTTCCTGGTGGCCAGCGCCACCCGCCTGCGCTCGCAGGACAAACAATTCTACCTGCTCAAACCGAATCCAAAGGTCCGCCGCATCCTCTCTCTGGTGAAACTCGAAACATTCTTTGACTGCCTGGAAAGCGACGCCGAGCTCAATGCCCTCGTGCAATCGCAAATACCGTGAACCAGGAGCAAAACCGCATGCCATATTACCTGCGACACCATTTCGATCCGGATTTCGACTACACTCAGCTCCGTCCCCGCGAGCGCACGGATGGCGGCGTGGACCACTACGACTTGGGCTACGTGCAGAACGTTACCCGGGGTCAACTTCTGGCGGAAATCGTCGATATGGAAAACATAGAACACGAATACGACAAACGGTTCATTCTCAACGAGCCTGTTTTTCCAGCAGGCGTGAACACCATGGTGGACCCTGAAAACGGACGCCGTCTGCTGGCCGAAGTGAACGGCTATGTGTTCCGAGCCAACGGTCTCATCCATGTCCACGATTTACTCAATGTCCGCAGGGACGTGGATTTCCACACGGGGAATATTACCTTCCCGGGAGATATCATCGTGCATGGCGCCGTGCGTTCCGGGTTCTGCCTCAAGGCGCGCAATATCAAGGTGTTGGATATAATCGAAGGGTCCGACATACGGGCAGGGGGCTCCCTACTTGCGCAAGGCGGCATCAAAGGGCAAAAGAAGGCCTCCCTGATTGCACACAAGGACATGCGCGCCGCCTTTTGCGAAAACGCCCAGCTCACAGCCGGCCGCAACATCCGTGTGGATGGCGCGGCCATGCACTGCCAGCTTGCAGCCGGCGAGAACATCCTTGTCGAAGACCGGCTGCAGGGCGGACGTTCGATCGTGGGCAAGAAGCTCCTGGTCCGCCGTCTGCTAGGCGGCGGCACGGGAACGACGACCAGCATCATTCTCGGTCAGGACCCAAAGCATGTCATCGGACTTGAAATGATCAAGGAAGAATTGCTCGATATCGAGGACCGCCTGGAATACTACGGCGAGCAGATCACCTTTGGCACGGCGATCTCCCACGAGTACGGCGCCAAGATCGAGCAGGCGCAGCGCAGAAAACATCTGCTCGAAAAACGCCAGGACGAGCTGGTGGAAGTCATCGAAAACCCGCCCCTGAACCCGGAGGCGCATCAAGTGATCGTGGAAGGCGAAATTCGACCGGGCGTCACGGTCTCCCTGGGAAAAGACGTCCTGGTCATCGATGACTACCGCGGCCCTGCCCGTATCCGCCTGGACAATGAAGGACGGCTGGCCGTTTTCGACCACATCCCCGCAGAATCCTGATTCTTTTTCTCTATGGATATAGCAACGCTCATTGGCCTGTTGGGGGCCACCGGACTCATTATCGGCGCCATCGCCATGGGCGGGGGGATTGGTGGATTCATCGACATCCCCTCGGTGCTCATCGTCATCGGCGGCACCTTCGCGGTGACCTTCGTCATGTTCCCCCTCAAAACCGTGATGGGGTCGTTCAAGGTCGCCATGAAGACCTTTCTGGGCTCATCTCCGAATCCGCACCAGAACATCAACCAGCTGGTCAGCCTCGCGGAAACCGCGCGCAAGGAAAGCCTGGTGGCCCTGGAAAAGGTCACGCTGCAGGACCCGTTCATGGCCCGCGGCATCCTTCTGGTGGCGGACGGCACCGACGAAAGCGTGGTGCGCTCCGTGATGGAGTCCGAGATCCAGTCCATGATCAAACGCCACCGCACAGGCCAGAATGTCTTCAAAGGCATGGGCACTTTCTCCCCGGCGTTCGGCATGATCGGCACGCTCATTGGCCTGGTGCGCATGCTGCAAAACCTGGAGGACCCGTCCTCAATCGGTCCGGCCATGGCCGTGGCCCTGCTCACCACGTTCTACGGC
>JBMCLC010000247.1:0-3915 GCA_048614715.1 Oceanidesulfovibrio sp. | reverse complement strand
CTCCCGAATCGCGCCATTTGATTCGGTGGCATCCCCCGCACTTGGCGGCGCGGAGAAATATCCTCAGCAGGCGCACTCCTGTTTCTTCATGAGCTCAGGGCGCACGTGCGGGCTGATGTCGTTGCCGAAGTGGACGTACACATCGTCGGCGCCCACTACGGGAATCCAGAAAGCGTCCATGAACTGACCGGTGGAAGACGAATAGGCTGTCTTCCGACGGGCTTTGCCGGAGCGCAGGGCGCGGTCGGCCTAGCAATTGGGGCAGGGCTTCTCGCTGGGGTACAGCGAGTGGCACTTGATCCCCGCAGAAAGACCGAGGTTCCTGGCGGCCTCGTTGACGGCCAGGACGTCTCGATTGGCGTGGATCAGCATCACAGGCTCGGGGTACAAGTCCCACATCATGAAAAACGCCTCGAGTACATCGAGTCTGACTTCAACCATTGCGCACTCCTTGTGTTCGCGGTCCAGCTGCGATGTGTAGCCCGAATATACGTGGCCGGAGGATGAATTCATTGCAGGACGGCAACAAATTGTATCGAAACGTATCTCGGCCCACGCCGGGCCAGGATACATTTTGCAACACTTTGTTGCGCCGGCGAAAAGCTTTGGCAGTGCAAAGGTGGTGGAAGGGACCATGGATGTGTCCAAGAGCCACCAACCAGCATGTGCAATCCAAGGAGTATTTCAATGAAAGTCAAAGCCATTGCCTTATGGACGGCGCTGATCCTGGCGGCCGTCGGATTGGGCGCCTGCGCCCATTATTCCGCCATGAAGGGCCCCTTCAAGGACGACGCGATAAACCCGGCCTTTGTCGACCGTGTGGTGGAGAAAACCGGGGACGAGCTGGACATGACGCAGTACCAGGCCGAGATGTTCCGGACCCTCGTGAATAACTCGCTCGCCACGATGCTGGAGCAACGCTCCCAGTCGGAGGCCATACGGCGCGACCTCGCCTTGACCCTGCGAAACGAGGAAGTGAGCAGGGCGGATTTGTCGCAATTGCTCAACAGGAAGGGGTCGCTCATGCGCGCAGTGCTGGACAGCGCGCTCGATGATTTCATAGCGTGGCACGGTGTGCTGGACGAAACCCAGCGCAACACACTGGCGGAACTCGTGCTGGAACGATGCAAGGGTCCCCACCCGCACATGTTCTGAGTCGACGGACCAGCCGCGAGCGAAAGCGGCCGCAATGCATAGCCATACACGGTGAAGAAACGCCATGGCCGAAACCACCCTGCTGCTCATCGAAGACGACCTCAAGCTGCAAAAGCTCCTCAAGGAGTATCTGGGCACGTTCGGCTTCGAGCTGCACGCTGTAACGCATCCGGAGGAGGGGCTGAAGGCGATGGAGCGCCTCAAACCCAGTCTGGTCATCCTCGATGTGATGCTGCCGGGCATGAACGGGTTCGAGGTCTGCCGCCGCATCCGCCAAAGCTCCTATGTTCCGGTGGTGATGCTCACGGCCCGGGGCGAGGTGCCGGACCGGGTGGCGGGGCTGGAGATCGGCGCGGACGACTACATTCTCAAGCCGTTCGAGCCGCGGGAGCTGGTAGCCCGCATCCAGACCGTGCTCCGCCGCAGCAAAGGGGCCGCGCCCCCCAGACACGGCGATTTCGGGAGGCTGCACGTGGATTTTGAGGCGCGCGCAGCCTTTCTCGACAACCGCGACCTGGAGTTGACCACGAGCGAGTTCAACGCCCTGGCCGTCATGGCCAGAAACGCGGGCCGTGTGGTGAGCCGTGACGTCCTGCTCCAAGAGTTGCGCGGCCTGGACGCGGAATCCTTCAACCGATCCGTGGATATCGCCATGAGTCGCCTGCGCAGCAAGCTCGGCGACAACCCCAAGTCACCGCAATTCATAAAGACCGTCTGGGGCGAAGGATACATGCTCCTGGTGCCGGACCAGCGTGATGATTGACTACATCAAGCGCGGCGTGCGCTCGCTCTTCATCAGGCTCGCTCTCGTGCTCCTACTGGCGGCGGTGGCGCTCAATGTGGTGACGGCGGAGCTCTTTTTCAGGTTTCGGCACGACCAAGACACCACCCTGACCCGCAACCTGGTGCAGTATGCCCGCTTCCTGGCGCAGGAGCTGGGATCACCACCGGATCGCGAAAGGGCCGAGGAACTGGGCCAGCGGCTCAAGATGCGCATCACGATGGACGGCCCTGAGCAATGGACCGTCGGTATGAAGCCGCGGAGCTTTCCCGAAGAAAGCTTGCGTCAGTTGGTGGAGAGCGACAGCGTGGAGGTGCTGGGTTTTCATGGTTACAGCCGTATCCGCGTGCGAACCGGGCCGAACAGCGCAATCATCTTCGACATCTTTCCCTCGGCAGCGGAACGTGAGGACAGGCTGAATTTCGGGCTGCTGTTTCTCGGGTTCACGTGCCTCATTCTTCTGGCGGCGTATTTTTTGATGCGCTACCTGCTGCGGCCGGTGCGCTGGCTCACGGAGGGGGCGGCGTCCGTTCGCGACGGCTGCCTGAGCTGCCGCGTTTCAGAAAAAGGCACTGGTGAGCTGCGCGATCTCACCACCACATTCAATGAGATGGTGGCGCGGCTGGAGCGCGTGATGCAAGCCCAGAAGGGGCTGCTTCTGGCCGTGAGCCACGAGTTGCGTACGCCCATCACCCGTCTCAGACTGCAGCTCGAGATGCTGGACGACAAACCCTCCACCCAGGCTATGCAGGAAGATGTCCGCGAAATGGAGCTGCTGATCAACTCCATACTCGAAGCGGCGCGCATGCAACACGATACCGGGAACCTGAAACGCGAGAGGACCGACATGGTCGGACTACTGGACGAGGTGGCCAGACGTTTCGCGGATCAGAAGCCCGGGGTGGCGGCCCATCTGCCGTCGGAACCGGTCTGGGTCGACGTGGACACGGACCGTATATCCATGCTCGTGGGCAACCTGCTGGACAACGCCATCAAATACTCCGGGCCGGACGCCACGCCCGTGGAGCTGCATCTGTCCGCTGCAAACGGGGGGGTTGTCCGCTTCCAGGTGCGGGACCACGGCATCGGCATTCCGGAGCACGCCGTGGACCGGCTTTTCGAGCCGTTCTTCCGCGTGGACGAGTCGCGCACCAGGGAGAGCGGCGGCTACGGACTTGGCCTCAGCCTCTGCCAGGCCATAGTCCGGGCGCACGGCGGCGAGATTGCCGTGGAGTCCGAGCTCGGCCGGGGCACGGTGGTCACGGTGACGCTGCCCGCAAGCGCCTGAAGTTTACCTCGCGTGCGGTGGAGAGCCGTCCGAAAAACGGGCGCCCTCATGCCGACACACCGCCCTTCATGCGATCCTGTATCAGCTCATAGTAGCCCGGCAGCAGGACATTCAGGCGTTGTTCGCCCGAATCGCTGGGCCGGAACAGTCTGGGCCGGCCGTTCTGTCCGTGCGACCCGTCATGCGGCGACCCTTCGCGCTCCAGCGCCGAGAAGATGCCAATCCCCGTGCAAAGATTCTTTCATCCTCGTGGGAGGACGTGCTATCCTCGTTGGAATTGCTCTCCCGGGCTGAGAATGCGCCGATCGGAATCCGCCGTTCGGGATTCGCGCCAACCAGAGGACGTGCACCATGAAGATCAGCATCTACCTTTACGCGTCGTGGCTGGTGGCGGCGCTGCTCTGCCTGATTGCTCCGCAGGCGCAGGCCCAGGACTACGCCGCGCAGCGCGTCGCCCTGGTGGACGCCATACGCGAGGACGTCTCCAACACCGCCGCGCAGATCCAGGGAGAGCCCATGGACCCCCGGGTGGTGGAGGCCATGAAGACTGTGCCCCGCCACGAGTTCGTGCCGGAAGACTCGCGCGAACTCGCCTATCTGAATCGGCCCCTGCCCATAGGTTACGGGCAGACCATCTCGCAGCCGTATGTGGTGGCGCTCATGACCGAGTTGCTGGACCCGCAGCCCGGGG
>JBMCLC010000246.1:0-3924 GCA_048614715.1 Oceanidesulfovibrio sp. | reverse complement strand
CGCAATGCGGTTCTGGAAGGCGAAGAACTCCGTGGTGCAGACCGGGGTGAAATCGGCCGGATGGCTGAAGAGCACGAACCAGTTGCCCTTGTAGTCCCCAGGCAGCTTCACTTTGCCCTGGGTGGTGTTGACCTTGAGCTTGGGGAACTTGTCGCCGAGGAGCGGCATGGCTGGTTTGTCCATGGAAGACCTCCTTCTTTGGGTGATGGATGTTATGAAGCCTCGAAACGGGGAGACCGGGTAACGCGCACAATCACCCGAGACTGTATCCGACCGCGGCAAAAAAGAGCAAGAACGATGGAGGGATTGTTGTCGGCTGGTCCTAAACGGGGCTTTACGCACGGGGCCTGGGCGGATAGGGAATGCCCATGATAGCCGGACGATCGTACTCTCTGGGGCTGGCCTCCGTGGTCATGGCCGGCTCCATCCTGCTGTCCAGGCTCATGGGCCTGGTGCGGGACAAGGTCATCGCCTACCATTTTGGGGCCACGCTGGAGTCCGACGTCTACTTCGCGGCCTTTGTGGTGCCGGATTTCATCAACTACCTGCTGGCCGGCGGCTATTTCGCCATCACGCTCATCCCGCTTCTTTCGGAGCGATTCACGCTGGATGAGGCAGATGGCTGGCGTTTCTTCTCCGCCGTTCTTACGTGGATCACCATTGCCATCGTGGCGCTTACGCTTGCAGGAGAAATCTTCGCGCCGCAGCTGGCCGGGGTCGTGGCGCCGGGCTTTGCGCCCGAGGACCAGGCCCGGCTCGCCCGGTTTTTGCGCATCATCCTGCCCGCACAGGTGTTCTTTCTCACCGGGTCGTGCTTCACGGCGTTGTTGTATCTGCGCAAGCAGTTCCTCGTGCCGGCACTCGCGCCGCTTCTTTACAACGCCGGGATCATCCTGGGTGGCCTGGCCATGCTGGACCACGGCATGGAGGGTTTCTGCTGGGGGGTGCTGGCCGGGTCCCTCGCCGGCAATCTGTTGTTTCCCCTGCTCGCCGCCGCCGGCCAAGGCGGTTCCGCGCCTGGCGCGCCTTCGGGCATCCGCTATGTTCCGCGGCTGTCGCACCCCGCCCTTCGTACGTTCGTGCTCCTCGCCCTGCCGCTGATGATCGGTCAGTCCGTGGTGGTGCTCGACGAGCAGCTGCTGCGGGTGTTCGGCTCTCTTGCCGAGGAGGGGGCGGTGAGCTGGCTGAACTACGCGCGCCGGATCATGCTCGTGCCTGTGGGCGTGGTGGCCCAGGCCGCGGGGGTGGCGTCCTACCCGTTTCTGGCCGGACTGGCCGCACGCGGGGCGGACGCGGAATTCGTCGGGACCCTGTCCTCGGCCCTGCGCAACACAGCGGCGGTCATTGTTCCCGTTTCCGTGTGGATGCTGCTCGCGGCGCCGGAGACCGTGGGCCTCATCTTCATGCAGGGCCGGTTCGGCACGGCCGACCTTACAGTCACGGCGCTTTGCCTGCGGGTGATGCTTCTGGGCGTGTTCCTCTGGGGCGTGCAGCAGGTGCTCGGCAGAGCTTTCTACGCGCGCAAGGATACGCTCACTCCGTCGCTGGCCGGCACAGGCGCCACGCTGGCCGCCTTGCCGGTGTACTGGCTGCTGGGCAAGGCGTACGGGGCGGCCGGCCTCGCCGCGGCGAGCCTGGCGTCCGTGGCGCTGTACACAGCGGCCATGGCCGTAATCTGGCGCAGGCGCCATGGGAGCGAGGCGTTCTCGGGATTGGCGCGCACCCTCGGCGCGTCCGCGGCGGTGGCGCTGGCGAGTCTGCCGCCGGCGGCGCTAGCGCGCTGGGCCGTGGGCCGGCTCCCCCTGCCGTATCACCTGGAGGCGTTCACGGCGTTGTGCGCGAGCGGGGTTGTCTTCGTGGTTGTCTTTGTGCTGCTGGCCCGGCAGATGGCCCCGCAGGTGGCGGCGCCGTTCGAATCGGCCTTGCAACGGGTGCGCGCCCGCATGCGTCCGGGCGGATAGGTGATCGTACCACATGCCGCGCCCAGGGCCCCGCGGCGCGATTCGGGCCTGTCCACCGTAGTGCAAGGGAGCGGCCTCCAGAACAGGCAAAGGCCCCAGGATGGGGCCGGTGCCTGCCGTCGCACACCGACGGCGGGGGAAGGGAGGGTAGGTGGGTGACGCCCGGTCGCGCATGGGCGTCTATTCTATGAGAAGGTGGGACCCTACCGGGGCAGGGTCCCTGTGGTGGGCGTTAGCTGTTGATGTCGAAGAAAGAGTTTGTGAGCACATGTGAGTCGTAGTAGCTGCCGGTGACCGCTGAGGGCTCCAGCCCGAGCACGGCGACGGCGCGGTCCACTATCTCCCAGTTGGCCTCCTCTATGGCCTGGGCGAGGACGTTCCAGCCGGCAAGGGAGGTGTCCTTGCCGGTGAGGGCGTTCTTCACGTCCTGGTCTATGGGCAGATTCTTGACGATTTTTTCCATGGGCATGTCGAGAATGGGCTCCATGAGGGAGAAGAGACCAAGCAGAAACAGTTTGTCCTGCACCTCGGCGTGATGGTTGTTGCGCATGGCAGCGAGCTCGAAGAACTTGGCGCGCTGCGCGGCGAGGCGGACGAGCTCTAGGGTTTTGTGCGCCGGGGTGAGATCGGTAAGCACGGCCACGCGGAGCCAGTTCTTGATCTGCTCCCAGCCGAGGAGCACGACGGCGTGCTGGATGGACGTGATCTCCACCGGGAAGCTGAACGCCGCCGAGTTGAGGAAGAGCAGCAGGCGGTAGCTGATGGAGGCGTCCATGGCGATGGCCTGGGAGAGCTTGGAAAAATCCGGGTTGCCGGAGATGATCTCGAAGAGCTTGAGCCGGGTAGCCTCGCTGGACGAGAGCTGGCGTTCGGTCCTGAACTCGGGTTTGCGGAAGAAGCTGCCCTGGAACAGCTTGAAGCCGAGCGCCTTGGCGAGCTTGAGCAGCTCGGGCGAAGAAACGCCGGAAGCCACGAGCACCACCTTGCCGGCCGGAACGCGGTTCATAAGGTCCAGGATGACCTGGGGCCGCTTGCGGCGGATGTCGATCTTGATGATGTCGGCGCGTTCGACCAGAGGCTCGGAACCGGACTTGCCCTGGAAGTTGGTGATTGCGCTCAGATAGTCCTCGGAGCGGAGCTGGTCGAGGGATTCGAGCAACTCGGCGTCCGGGGCGCTGGACTCCTCGATTTCCACCACGGTGTGGCTCGCCGGCAGTGCGCTGGGCGCCTTGGCCTTGATGGAGCGCTCGGAAAACGAGAGGAGCAGCTTCTGCGAGCCGACATCGCCCCGAAGCTTGAGAGCGTAGGCGTTGGCCGCCAGATTCTTGAGCGCGTTGCCCCTGCCGCCGTTGCCGGCAAAGGGGCTGTCGCGGTAGGTGAGCTCATATCCCCAGACACGGGGATTTTTCGTAAATATGGGCTGCTTGGCGAAGAAGAGGTGCTCTTCTTTCCAGTCGGCTACCTTGTCGTATGTCATACCCAGATCCTCCGTTACGCCTGGGCTCGCGAGGAAGCGAAGCCCGGGACAGGAATAACATCCTAGGTCTCCACGAGTAGCCAATGGTTTGCGGATTGAACCGCGCGAAGGAGGAAGCCGTGGGCGCGACGCAAGAAGACGTCGCTTTGTGGGGTGCATCCTTCAGGCAACCCGGCTGCCTCGAGGAGGCCCGTGGCTTTCCGTCCCCACCTCGCGGTGGGTTTGGCTTTTTCGTGAAGCTAGCCAGAGTTTATGCGTCACATAGAAAATGTCAAGGAAACAATTTCTTCTGTATGGGGAAAAGATGGATGGGGGATAAAAATCTCCGAGAAATCGTGCGCATACGCACAGGGTGAGCAATCGGGCGCCGGACGCCTACAGGGCGAGGGCCCGGTCGATCCGCGCCAGGGACCTGGCCTTGCCCAGAATCGCCAGGGTTTCGAACAGGCCGGGGCTGCGCGTGCGACCCGTAACGGCCACTCGAAT
>JBMCLC010000245.1:0-3927 GCA_048614715.1 Oceanidesulfovibrio sp. | reverse complement strand
AGACTCGTCAGTTCCGGGGCGTCCGGCCTCCGCGTCGCCACACCATTCCAACGGCGCGGCAGCGGCCCGCCACACAAGGAGAACCACGATGCGCCTGGGCAACCCCGACCCTCCAATCCGCCGCGCCCACAAGGCCATCGTCGATATCCGCGACATCGAAGCCGTTCTGCACAAGGCCCTTGTGGTCCGCATCGCCATGTGCGACGGCGACCAGCCGTACATCGTGCCGGTCAATTTCGCCTATCACGCGCAGCGTCTCTATATCCACTCGGCGCGCAAGGGCCGCAAGATAGACATCCTGCGCGCCAACCCCAAAGTATGCTTCGAGACGGACGTGGACATCGACGTGATCGAGCCCGCCGACCCGGCCAAGGCCTGCGACTTCGGCATGCGTTTCCGCAGTGTGGTGGGCACCGGCACGGTGGAGATCCACGAAGACCTGCTGACCGTGGCCATGGGCCTGGACCTGCTCATGGCGCGCTTTACGGACCGCACTTACGAGTATCCCGAGGCGATCTTGCACAAGACCGCCATGCTCGTTGTGAAAATCGACGAGGTGAGCGGCAAGCAGGCCGGCATGGCGTAGCCTGCTAGTCCTCCAGCTCCTGCTCCAGCCATTTGCGGATGGACGGCGTGAGCTCGTGGATGCCTTTGAGGCCGCCGATTTCCTTCATGTATTGTTCGGCCAAGCCATCTGGCAGCTGCTTCTCGCACAGGGTCGTGGAGCCGTATTTCGTCATCTTCATGAGCGCGACCTTGGGCGTCTCCCAGGTGTCCACCACGAAATAGATGGAGTAGTCGTCGGAGCCGGTCACGGGGGGCCGCATGGCGTCGCGCCAGTTGTTGTTGCCCCATTCCAGGTACATGGTCACGGCGTCGGTGTGGACCATGTCCCAGTTGATCTCGTTAAGCCACTGCTTGCATGCGTTTTCGTCACTCATGGAGCGCTCCTTTGCGTCGCATTGATGGTATCCGAAGCCCGGACGCGGCCGGAATGTCCCGGTCACGCCGCCCGTGCGTGCAGATGTGTTGGTCAGCCTACCAGCTTTTTACCTGAAGGTCATAGCCTGTTGCGGACCGCGGGTCTAAATTAACCGGGCATAGCCGACGATGCGCTTGAAATCTCTGGACTTGGTGTCGAGCATGGATTTGAGGAACGCGCCGCGCGCATCCTTCTTGCGCCACACCACCTGGGCCTTGGCCTCGCGCAGCACCGGCTCGATCAGATCGCCCGTGCCGTTGATGACGAACTCAGACCCCGCATCCAGCAGCGACCCCACATCATCAAACAACTTGATCTGGACGCCACTTGAGGAAATATCGACAACCGCGCCGGAGAGTGTGCGCCCACCAACAACCATGGTGCACGGCTGCGGCGCGAAGAACCTGTAGCGCAGGATATAGCGTTCCTCGGGCTTGTCGCCGAGAAAATGCTTGTCCAGATAGGCGAGGAACTTCTTCGCTTCCTTGAAATCCGGCGCATACTCCAGGGCGAGCTGCAGACACTTGCTGCAGGTGAGGTATTCCTGCTTCTCGAAGTACACCCGGGCCACGTTGAAGACCACGTGGTAATCGTCCGGCGTGGTCCGCAGCATGGCGTTGTAAAGTTCGAGCGCCTCCTGGTAGCGGCCGCTCTTGCGCGATTCGATGCTCGCCGTGTTGAGCCGGTGCTTGTGCTCCACGGCCTGGGCTTCGTAGTCCGGCAGTTCGCGCAGGAGCTCTTGCGGCAGCGTCCGCATCCGCTCTTCCGAGAGGCCGGACAGATGCGCCTTGTCGATCTGCAACGCCTTGTGGACGACCCGTTCCTCCACGTTCAATCCGGACGGATTGCCCTTGGCCGCCTCCAGCTTGTCCCTGGTGCTCGCCAGCAACGGCTGTATCACGGCATTGTAGTGCTCGCTGTCCGGAATGAATTTGCCGAAGAATTCCTTCAGGGACACGGTCCGCGATACAGAAGTCGGCAGACCCTTGCTGTCCGTGGCGTACACCAGCACGCGCTCGTCATCCAGGTAGATGGCGAACCAGTTGACACGGCGCAGGGTCTCCTGCTTGGTCGTCCCTTCTCCCAGCTCGGAGCTGGTAATGGTATAGAATGATCCTGCGAGCTTAGGCATATCCCCCGGTATCTCCCCCTATCGAACACGCGCATCTCGCGCGTCTTGAGCTGCACAAACCGTGGATTGCGGCTCCGCAATCGGCTACCGGCTCCCTCCGGCCGGTCGCCCGCGGGAGCACATTGCGGGCGGCGTCGCTCGCCCAATGCCACTCCATGTATTGAATGCACGCACAAAGCGCAACGCCGCCGCGCCGTCATCGGAGCGAATCGATGAACTCCCGCCATTTTCCTTCCGGCGGCAGCGCGTGGTCTATGTAGCGGATCTTTCCGCCCTGCGCCACGCCGAATACCACGGGGATGGCGTTCACCCCCATGGCCTTGGCAAAGTCGTTTCCTTCGTCCACAAAGACCGGCATCTCCAATCCCAGGGACGCGGCCGTGCGTCTGACCACGTCCTGCTTTTCCCCGAAGTTTACCGCGTAAACGCCGACCCCCTCCTGCGCCGCAAGGTCCTGAAAAGTTATCATGGAGCGCATGACGGGCTTGCAGTAGCGACACCACGAGGCGAACACCGCGACCACTGCGGGCTTGTCGTCCGCGAGCCTCGCCAGGGAGCGGCTTTCTCCTTCCAAAGACCGCAGCTCCAGGCCCGGCATGTGGTGGCCTGTGGCGAAGTCCACACCGCCCTTCAACTGCGAGAACAACACATACCCGCCCACGCCCACGGCGAGTCCCAGCACGAGCGCAAGCAGACTCCGGACTGGACCACGGGGAATCATCGACATAGCCCGGCTCCTCATGTTCTGGTTTCGGCGAGCTCTTCCTTGGCCGTTTCCCACTCGGGCGTCTCCCAGCCCGCGGGTTCTCCGGCCTGCACGCGCACCTCTACCGTCTCGTCGCCGCTGGTGACGAGCACGCTTATATCGCCGCCCTCACGGCGCGCCTTGGTGCAGTACCGCGCCGTGAGGGCCGCGGTCTCGCGCACGGTCTCCGGCGTCCACGGGCGGCCCAGCCACTGCCGGCCCAGGCACAGCGGCCCGGGAAAATCCTTAACTTTGAAGAGCAGGTCGCCGGGAGCCGCCAGCCCCTCGATGCGCTCGTTGTCTTTCTGGTCGCGTCCCACGGTGAGCCAGTTGTCCTGCTTCCAGAACTGCCGGCCCAGGTTGGCCAGCTCGAAGTCCCGGGCCGTGGACGCGTTCCCCCATTTGAGCACCGGCCAGTAGCGCTTGGCGGACTCCACCTCGGCCAACATGCAGCCGCCTGCCGGGGTGGGTATTTCCGGGAGCTTGTATTTTTCCGCCAGGGCGAGTTGAGACTTGCGGCCGCGTCCGGATATTTTCAGCAGCTTGGCGCGGTCCAGCACGCCTGTCTCTTCGGGCTGCGTGGGTGTGAGTCGCTGCGCGCACAGGGGCCGCACCAGCACGTCGCGCACGTCCGCGTCCCTGCTGATGATGTTCAGGGCGTCGCGCCTCTGGGACATGGGCCGCTGGCCCACCACCTCGCCGGAGATTATGGCCCGGGCGCCGAACTCGGCCATGCGCGTTCTGGCGCGACGGAGCATCAGGATCTTGCAGTCCACGCACGGGTTGAGGACCTTGCCGAAACCGTGCGGCGGGTCCAGCATGAGCTGCGCGAACTCCTGGCCCACGTCCATGGTCTCGATGTCGATGCCGTACATTTCCCGCCACTTGGGGATGAGGTGCTCCTTTCCGAAAAAAGGACTGGTAAAGTGCAGGGCTTTGACCGAGCGACCTTGCTCCTGCACGACCTTGACCGCGAGTATGGAATCCAGCCCTCCGGAGAAAAGGGCCACGACGTCGTAGTGTTGCATGATCGAGACATCCTAAGCAGGATCACGCGGGTAGGCAATG
>JBMCLC010000244.1:0-3934 GCA_048614715.1 Oceanidesulfovibrio sp. | reverse complement strand
CCCTGCTGTCCACAGCCTCGCGAGCCCTGGAGCACCGCCAGCTCACCCTCTCCGCCAAACGCCTCGCCGAGGAGAACGAACGCTACCGGCAGCATCTGGAACGCCTTGTCAAAGAGCGCACCCATGCGCTGGACCAGACCAACAGACGGCTCATGCGGGAGATCGAAGAGCGCGTGGCCGCAGAAACGTTTTTGAAGCGCCAACGCGACCTGACCCTGGCGCTGAGCCGGGCCGCCACCCAGGAGGAAATGCTGGACGCCATCCTCGACGCCATCCATTCACTGGACGGCATCGACTCCAGCGGCATCCACATCCTGCAGGACACGTACGCCGGCGCGCCCTTCGAACTCCTCGTAACGCGCGGGCTGCCCGACAATTTTCCCGACTACTTCCACTCCATCTCCCCGTCCACGCCCATGTACGAGATTCTCCTCAAGGGCACACCCTTTTATACCGACAAGGTCTCCAAAGAGCTGGACACAATCCTCCGCTCGCCGAACCCGGAAATGCTGCAGGATTTCTCCGTCATCTCCATGATACCCGTACGCTACGGCGGCAGAACAGTGGCCACGCTCAACACCTGCACACAGGACTCGATCTCCCCCCTTTCCAGACGCTTCCTCGAAGCCATCGCCGAGTGTCTGGGCGGAGTCATCGCCCGTCTCTCGCTCAAATCGGCCCTGGACGAGCACACGGACCGCGAGGATGCTCCGAACCATTTTCTCGCTCCGCCATTTCGCTCCTGGTGCGCCTGGGAATGGGACCCGGCCTCGGACACCCTGTTCTGGTCCTACTCGCTCTGCCGGGTGCTGGAACTGACGAACCGCGCGAAAGCCACGCCGCTCGACGAGTTCCGCACCCACCTCCAGCCCGAGGACGCCGAGGCCGTGCTCGCCATGGTCCGCGACATGGCCGAGGACGGCTCCCACCCCCTCGCCGATCGCGCAACAACATTGGTCGATAAATCCGGCCGCGCGCACCCCATGCTGCTGGTTTGCCGTGGTCCGCTGCCGGAGCGCCCCCGGTGCATGGGCGTGTTCATTTCCATGGACACGGCCGACATCGATGCCGTTGCCGCTGCCCGCAACCTCAACGCCGACGACGACTCATGACTTCGGAACAATCCCTAGTCGCGAAGATCGAAGCCGCCCTCGCCCTGCTCGAAAACGCCTGGCGCAGGCACGGCTGCAGCCTGGGCGTGGCCTTCTCCGGCGGCAAGGACTCCCTGGTGGCGCTGCACATGGTGCGCACCATGCACGGCGGCGACATCCCGCTGCCCGTGCTCTCCATCGATACGGGCGTCAAATTCCCGGAGGTCACTGCCTTCCGAGACCGCATCGCCCGGGAATGGAACGTCACCCTGACCATAGTGCGGGACGAAACCTGGGCCGAGATGGCCGCGTCCGGCTCCATGCCCTCCACGAATTCGCTGGAATGCTGCCGCGTGCTCAAGGTGGCGCCGCTCCGCAAGGCCATAGCGGATTACGGCATTTCCGGACTCATCACCGGCATCCGCCGCGACGAGCACGAAACCCGCGCCGGCGAAACGCCCGTTTCCACCCGCGACCACCCGCCGCACGAACGCATCCACCCGCTCCTCGACTTCAGCGAAGCCAATGTCTGGGAGTACATCCGCACCTTCGACCTTCCGTACGCCCCGCCGTACGACCGCGGCTACCGTTCGCTGAGCTGCATGCCCTGCACCGCCGCGCCAGGAGACGACGCCCCTGCCGCCACGGAACGCGGCCACCGCGCCCCGGACAAGGAATCGGTCATGGCCCAGCTTCGGGCGATGGGATACTTCTAAGATACATGAAAAAAAGTGGGAAACCCGAACCGGGCTTCCCACTCCTTCATCGCGTCGTCCTACAGGTATCAGCGCCTGAAGCCGAGGTCCAGGTCCATGTTGGCCGGCGCCTTGAGCGAGACCGTGTGGTCGATGGTCCACGTGCCGCCGGGGGGCAGGGTCTTTTCCCACACCAGGAGTTGTTCCTCGGTCTTGTTGGCTTCGGGCTCGGAGGATATCTCCAGCCCGATGTTCTCGTTGCGCACCTGCGGGGCCGGCTCTTCTACGCGGATGGCCGCCTCGTGCTTCTCGCCGTTGCGCACCTCGATGTTCCAGTCCCACAGATAGGTCTGCTTGGTGGAGATGATCCCGGCGTCGCCGGCCTGTTTGGCTTCCAGAGTCATCTCGGCGGTCACCAGCGGGTCTGCGCCGAAGTAGATGTCCGCCTCGCGCTCGCCCAGGGTGAAGGTGCGGTTGCCCACCACGGCGCCGTCGGCCATGAAGAGCGCAGGCCCAGGCGGCAGGTCCCGCGCCTGGGGCAGGTCCACGCCGGCGGTGAGGAAGGCCATGTCGTTCATGGAGGGCCTGACGGTGTACAGGAACGTGGCCGGCCAGGACTCCTCCATAACGGAGAGGCGCGGCTTGGCGCCAGCGGGCAGTGTGCGGCGGCCCATCCCCCATACGGTGTAGCTGGCCTTGCGTTGGGGCATGGGCGTTCGCGCCGCCATGGGCGCGGCCTCCATGGCCACCATCTCGTCCTGGCCTGCGCCGAGCATCTGCTTGCGCATTGCGGGCTGCTCTTCTGGCTGCTCCTGGATGACCCAATCCGGAAGATAGGGCGGCTCGAGGCCAAGTTCGGGCCGCACCGTGGCCAGCTCCAGGTCCACGTCGATCCAGTCCTCGCCGGAGCTCTGCCACATCCGCGCGTCGAAGCCGAATTCCACGGCTGCCTTGACGGGCCGGGCGTCCAGTCGGTAGAGGGGTTCCCAGCCGCAGCCGGAAAGGATGTATGCCGCGGACAGCTCCACCTCGGAACCGTATGTGACGCCGTCCAGCATGGCCTTCACCAGCCAGCGGTCCTTGGCCTGGCCGGTCAGGTCGTTGAGCTTGGCCTCCAGATCCGCAACGGTTTTCTCCAGCTCTTTCTTCTCTTCGGTGAGCGGATGGCGCTCGGCCACGAGGCGCGAGATTTCCCGACCCATGGCGGTCGCCGTGCGCTCCAGCTCCATGGCCGCCTCGGGCTTGAACTCGGGCAGATCGTTCCAGAACTGAAGCTGGGTCGCTATGGCCTCCAGCCCGCCCTGGACCTCGGCCAGCCGCGTGCGGGTCGCGTTGAGTTCGCTGCGGAGATTCTCGGCCTCGGGCGGCGGCGACGCCGGTATTTTCTCCCACTGGACGTCGACCAGCTCGACGCCCTCCGTTCTGGCGTCCACCCGCAATGTCTGCGGATCGGCGGCCAGCGGGATGGTCCACTCCACACCGTCGTCGGTCGCCTTGAGCATCAAGGCTTCCTCCACGCGGGCGGAATTCGGGTAGAGCGTGGCCTCCACCACCTCGGCTCGGGATGGCGTTGCCACGCAAAGCAGCAACACGGCGAGAATGCCGGCGGACAGCCGGACAGGAATATGGGAAGTCATGGGGCGTGCTCCTTTGGTTGGTGTCCGGGAAACACAATAACACGGCACCCGAAAAAACCGAAACAGCAGGTGCGGATTGTTGACGTAACCTTTACACAACAGCGGTTATGCAAAGGTTTTTTCGTTCCATCCGACCATGGAGCGGGAAAGGTCGCTGAACTCGATGTAGATACGATCCTGCGGGATGCCTTCGCGCGTTTCCAGGAACATGCAGAGCGATTCCGCCAGAGCCGGACACGGGATTCGTCCAACCCGATGGAGCCGAGACTGCAGTACGCCGCCGGGTTCTGATCGTTGTCGAAGGCGACGAGGCCCCCCCTGGTGCACCACGACCATCACGTACCGTTCCGACTTGCCGAGGCTTTCCGTCACCAGGCTCGTGGCTTTGGCAACCAGGTCCTCGACCTGGCCGTCATCCAGCTCGATGTTCGGTTCGATCCGCAAGACACGGCATGGTCGCCTCCTTGCGCTGGCGATTCGCTACGGCGTGGGGGTGCTTTCGTCCTCGATG
>JBMCLC010000243.1:0-3951 GCA_048614715.1 Oceanidesulfovibrio sp. | reverse complement strand
CAAGCGACCGGAACGCTGAGCCGCGATACGAAAGATGAACCAAGGCCGCACTCGGAGCACCGGGGGCGGCCTTTGTTGTGACGCCAGGAGGCCGGCGCCCTACATTGGGTCGGCCTGGCGTCCGGCGTTGTGGTCGGGCGAGATCTGTTGCATGCGGGCCGTGCCCATAGGAACGCGGCGAGCAGGGCCGTGATCTTGCGTTTGGCGAAGTTGCGGCGGTAACGTGCCGTCGTATTTCGGATCGGGAATGACGTGGCGGTGGCCGCGCCCACCAGCGCCATCACCACGTGGAAGGCGAGGTAGAGGGGTTCCTTGTGCAGAGCCATGCGGAACCTCCGTGTGGGCGCACTTGCGTGCGGAACGGCGGGGGGCGCCGTTTCATTCAGCGTCGCCATGGTTCAGCGGGCCTGTCCTTGGGCGATCTGCGGCCATTGGGCCTCGGCCGTTTCCCATCCCTTGTCGGATTCCTCATCAGAGCCGTGGTTGTCCCATGCATTTAGGCCGCGTTCGCCGCGGGGGCGCTCCGGGAAGGGTGTTGTCCAGGAGAAGCGCCACCACGGCGGCGACGGTCATGCCGGTTCCTCGTCGATCACTGCGTCGGTCGCGGGGTGCTGCCCCGGCGTGATGAACGAGGAGGGGGCCGGCGCGCGGAAGTCCACGATCTGCTTGCCAGCGGTGAGCTGGACCGTGGAGAGGGCTGGCTCGGTTTGCGCAAGGACGCGGCCGTCCCGCACCACATAGAGGCACTCAGGCATCAGGCGTATGGCCTCGCGCTCGTTCTCTGCATTGAGCACAACGAAGGTCGCGGGCTTGCCTTCCTCGATGCCGTACCTGTCGTCGATATTCAGTATTTTTGCAGAGTTGCTGGTGATCATTCGGAAAACGTCGCGTATCTGTTCACGGCCGGAAAGCTGCGCCAGGTGCAGGAGCAGGCTCGCGGCCTGAAGCATGGAGCCCCGGCCCAGGGGATACCAGGGGTCCATGATGGAGTCGTGGCCGATGCCCACTGCTACGCCGGCTTCCAGAAGCTCGTCCACGCGGGTTATGCCGCGTCGCTTCGGGTAGGAATCGCCACGGGCCTGGAGAATGGAGTTGTCGAACGGGTTGGTTATGACGCCGACTCCGGCGCGCGCCAGCAGACCTATGAGTTTGGCAGCGTAGGCGTTGTTGTAGGAATGCATGGCCGTGGCGTGGCTCGCGGCGACCCGTCCCTGCAGGCCTCGCTTTATGGCCTGGGCCGCTACGGTCTCGATGAAGCGGGACTGCTCGTCGTCGGTTTCGTCGCAGTGGATGTCCACAAGCAGGCCTGTCTCGGAGGCCAGGCCCATTACGTATTCCACGGAGGCAATGCCGTCCTCGCGGGTGAACTCGTTGTGTGGGATGCAACCGATGGCGTCCACGCCGAGCTCTATGGCCTCTTCCATAAGTCGTTCGCCGTCGTCGTTGGTGTAGATGCCGTCCTGCGGGAATGCGACCACCTGGATGTCCACGAGTCCGCGCAGTTCCTCACGCAGTTCGATGAGGGACTGGACCGTGGTCAGGGTGGGCTCGCTCACGTCGGCGTGGGTGCGGACGAACAGCACGCCCTGGGCGACCATCCAGCTGATGGCGCGGTAGGCGCGGGCCTTGATGTCTTCCACGCTGAGATGCTGTTTGCGCTCGCCCCAGATGCGGATGCCCTCGAGCAGGGTTCCGGACGAGTTGTGGCGCGGATCGCCCGCCGTGAGCACGGCGTCCAGGTGGACGTGCGGGTCGACGAAGGGCGGCGAGACGAGCCCGCCCTTGGCGTCGATCACTCGGGGCGAAGTGAGGCTGTCCGGCGCGCCGATCTTGTGGATGATGCCGGCGATGACGCCGATGTCTACACAGCCTTCGGCGCCGGGAAGCCTGGCGTTCCTGATGACCAGATCCATATCGTCTCCTTGTCCTCTTCCGGCGCCGGTTCAGACCGCCATGGCTCCGGTTCGGCAGACCAGGGCGCAGAGCCCGCAGCCGTCGCAGCGTTGTTCGTCGATGTCCACACGGGGCTTTGCGCCGTCACCGTTCATGGAGAGCGCGCCGTAACCCGAGTCGGTGCAGGCCGTAACGCACGAGCCGCAGGATATGCAGATGTCGTGGTTTACGCGCGCGGCCACCGCACCTTCCTTGGCCAGGGCTTCGTGGCTGGTGAGCCATGGCAGGGATTTGCCCACGATATCCATGGGCGAGGCGAATCCCTTGGTGTCCAGATAATTGGACAATCCCGTGGCGAATTTGTCCACGATTCCGTATCCTTTGAGCATGACCTCGGTGCAGACCTGCACCGTGGTCGCGCCCACGAGCATGTACTCCGCAGCGTCTTCCCAGGTGGAGACGCCGCCCACGCCCGAGAGCACGGGCTTCATGCCCCTGGCCTGCATAACGCCGGCCACCTGGGAGACCACGCGCAGGCCGATTGGCTTGACCGCCTTGCCGGAATAGCCGCCGTAGGAGGAGTAGCCCTCCACAACCGGCCTGGGCCTGAATGTCTCCAGGTCCACGCCGATGAGGCACTGCACGGTGTTGATGGCGGTGATGCCGTCCGCGCCGGAATCCAGAGCCGCGGCACAGGTCGCACGGGGGTCGGCCACGTTGGGCGTGAGCTTGATGAGCAGCGGCGCCTCGCAGGCTTCCCGAACCCAGGAGGTTATCTCCCCGGTTATCTCCGGTACCTGGCCGATGGCCATGCCCATGCCTTTCTCCGGCATGCCGTGGGGACAGGAGAAGTTGCACTCCACCATGTCTGCGCCGGCGTCCAGCACGCGGCGGGCCATCTCCTGCCAGCTCTTTCTGGAGTCGCCCATTATGGAGGCGACAAGGAGGTTGACCGGGTAGCGTTTCTTGATTTCGGCTATCTCGTCGATCCATTCGGAAAGTCCGCGCTTGGTGACGAGCTCGAAGTTCTCGAATCCATAGACGGCTCCCCGGGCGTCTCTGACTGCGCCGAAGCGAGGGCGGGCGTCCCCGATGACCATGCCGTCCGGCTTGAGGGTCTTGAGCACGGCGCCGCCCCAACCCTGGTCGAAGGCGCGCATGATGTTCTCGCCGAACGCCGTGGGCGGCGCCGAGGCCAGCAGGAACGGGTTGGGCACCGTCTTGCCGAGAAACTGAACGCGCAAGTCAGCCATGGCGTTTCCTCCCTAAAGGATGGAGGTGTAGATTTCCGTGATGTCTTCCACTGTGGGGACACGCGGATTGTTGGCGGTGCTGCCGCTGGCGAAGGCGTCTTTAGCCAGTTGCGGAATGCTCTCCTCGGTGACGCCGAATTCGGACAAACGGCCGGGCAGGCCGGTTTCCTCGAACAACTCCTCCAGCGACTCCACGGCGGCGAGGCTGGCCTCGCGCAGGGAAAGTCCGTCCACGGGCTCGCCCAGCGCATGGGCGATGCGGGCCAGCTTTTCCGGGCAGGCCGGCCTGTTGTAGGCCATGACCGGGGCCAGCAGCATGGCATTGGCCTTGCCGTGCGGAATGCCGAAGTGCGCGCCCAGGGGCCGGCTCATGGAATGGACCAGGGCCACGGAGGCGTTGCCGAAGGCGAAGCCGGCGAGCATTTGGCCCAGGAGCATGTTCTGGCGCGCCTCGATGTCCCCGCCGTTCATGACCGCGCGGACGAGGTTGGCGCCGATGAGCTCGATGGCCTCCAGCGCCTGCACGGCCGTGAGCTGATTGCCCACCCTGGAGATGAACGCTTCCATTGCGTGGGTCAGGGCGTCCATGCCCGTGGCCGCTGTAACGGACGGCGGCATGGAAACAGTGAGTTCGGGGTCGAGCACCGCCACCCTGGGGATGATGCCGGGGAAGGCGATGAGCATTTTGATCTTGGCCGCCGGGTCCGTGATTACGGTGAAGCGGGTTATCTCGCTGGCCGTGCCGGCCGTGGTGGGCACCGCAATGATAGGCGCGCCGGCGTTGGCGGGCTGTTCCTTCTCGTAC
>JBMCLC010000242.1:0-3969 GCA_048614715.1 Oceanidesulfovibrio sp. | reverse complement strand
CGCGGTCCTTTCGGACACCCACCTCGGCCATGTGGACTCCCGGTTCAACGCCATTTACGACACGTACCTCGCGCCCGCGGATGCATTGCTGCACTGCGGCGACATCGTAGCGCCCACGGTGCTCCACCACCTCATGATGCATCCCGACCTCAAGGCCGTGGCCGGGAACATGGACTACTGGTCCACGCGGGAGATGCTCACGGACACCGTCTCCTTCGAGGCCGAAGGCTACGTTATTGGCGCGGTGCACGGCTGGGGCTCCGGACAGGGACTGGCCGAGCGTGTTGCCACGGCCTTCGGCGAGGGATACGATCTCCTCTGCTTCGGCCATTCGCACATCTTCGAGCATACTGTCATCAACGGCGTCCACATGGTCAATCCCGGCTCGGTCACCCAGCCGCGCAAGGGACCGCCGTCCATCGCCTACATCCATCTGGAGCGGGGCGAGCCCTTGCGCGTGGAAATGGTGCCGCTCAACGGTTAGTGCCTCCTGAGCTGGAAAGAGTCGTGGATGCTGGTGCGCATTCATCCGGACAACGAAACTGTGTTCTGGGTGGGGCTCATCTTACACGGTGAAAACGCGCGAACGCTATTCCTGCGGCAACGTCCACGTATGCCGCCATCTCCGAAAATGAAAAGCGCCGGTCCTTCGCAAAGGGCCGGCGCTATTTCATTGCGTGTATTGCCGTGCGGCGCTACTCGAGCAGCTTGGGCTGGTAGACGAGGATCTCGGCCTTTTCCTGCATGTCGGACAGGAAGGCGCGGAACAGCTCTTCCTTCTTGGACTCGCTTATGAAGTCCATCCACATGGATTTTTCCGTGGCCCACTGCGCGTCCGTGGCCGGGATGACTTCGTGCAGGTTTGCCACGATGTATCCGTCCTGCACGGCCCAGGCGCCGGGGAGCCAGTCGCCCTGCTCGGCGGCGAAAGCCTTCTGGGTCAGCTCCTGGTTCATGCCCAGTCCCTCGATGAGGCCCTGGCGGTCGAAGCTGTTGGTCGTCAGCAGGTCGTCGGTCTTATCGGCGGGCACGCCGGACTCCTGCACCTGCGCGGCCAATTCCTCGGCCCGCGCCTTGGCCAGCTTTTTGACCTTGTCCTGCTTGATGCGCTCCACGATGGCCTCGCGGACTTCCTCCAGAGGCTTGTAGTCGGGAGGCAGGCGCTCTTGCACCGTGGCGAGGACGTAGCCTTCGGTGGATTCGAGTGGCGTGTCCGTGACCTGGCCCTCCTCCATGGAGAAGAGGCGATCCACGGCCTCGTCCTCCAGGGCGAGCAGCATCTGCGTCTCGTCCCGGGTCTGCGGGGCCTGTGTGGACTGCAGCTCGAGGTTCAGGTCCGAGGCTACGCTTTCCAGAGACTGGCCGGCGTACACCTGCTCCAGGGCGACGTCGAGCAGGTTGGAGATGAGATCGGCCGCGCGGTCTTCGGCAATGCCCTGCCTGAGGTCGTCCTTGATCTCCTCGAACGGCGTGGTCTGCTCGTCCTCACGTTCCTCCACGAGAATGATGTGGTAGCCGAACGGGGTGCGCACCGGCTCGCTCACTGCGCCTGGCTCCAGGGAGAAGGCGACTTCCTCGAAGGAGGGGACCATCTGGCCGCGGGAGAACCAGCCGAGGTCGCCGCCGCTCACGGAGGAGGGACCTTCGGAAACCTCCATGGCCACGGTAGCGAAGTCCTCGCCGGCATCGACAATACGCATGCGCGCTGTTTCGATCTCGCGCTTGGCTTGCTCCACGGCGGCTTCGTCGGCGTCGTCCTCGACCTCGATGAGGATATGGCGAGCCTCGACCCGTTCGGGCTGCAGGAACTCGTCCTTGCGTGCTTCGTATTCCTCGCGCAGGTAGTCGTCCGGCACATCCACCTTGGAGGCCAGGGAGGAGGCCGTGAAGGGCAGGTAGGTGAAGGAGAGCCGCAGCGGCACGCTGAAGTCTTCCTTGTGCTCCTCGTAGAACGAGGCGATCTCCTCCTTCGTGGCGTTCACCTGATCCATGAGTCGGGCGGCGTCCACCATGAGGTACTGCAGGGTGCGTTTCTCGCGGGAGTATTCGAAGAGCTCCCGCGCCTCGTCCGCGGAAGCCTGGGCCGGATACGTCACGTAGCCTTCCAGCTTCTCCGAGACGATGGAGCGGCGCATGTCTTCCTCGAACTCGGCGATGGGTATCTGCTGGCTGCCCAGAATGCGGCGGTAGAGGTCGGGATCGAACTGTCCGGACTCGTTCTGGAAGTAGGGCAGCTCGTTGATCTTTTGGCGCAGCTCCACGTCGGAGACGGTGATGCCCAGCGCGGCGGCCTTCTCCGCCATGAGCTCCTCGGCCACAAGGCTTTCGAGCACCTGACGGTTCAGACCCATGGCCTTGAGCTCTTCCATGGACATCTCGGGATTGCGCTGTTGCATGTTCTCCACGGCCCGCTGCTGCGCGCGGTGGAAGGTCTGCACGAGGATGGGACGCTCGTTGACCGTGGCGATCACCTGGGTTTTTGACCCGGTGAATGATCCAACGCCCCAGAACACGAAGACGAGGATGATGATGCCGAACAGAATTTTAACGCCCCACGAGGAGGCGCTTTGGCGGATCGCGTCGAGCATTGTCTCTCCTTGGCGGAATCGATCAGGCGGTGTGCTCCCGTTTGGCGCGCACGTAGTTCAGGAGTCCGCCTGCTTGGATAATGGCCAGTTCCGTGGCCGTCAAATCGTTTGTGACCTCGACCGGGCCCACGCCGTGGGCGTCCATGGCGATGGATTCGCCGGGCTGGATGGAGCACGCAGGGATGGTCAGCTCCGTGCCCTGGCTGAGCCGGTCGTAGTCAGCGGGATCCTTCAGGATAAGCGGCAGGATGCCGAAGTTGACCAGGTTGGCCCGGTGGATGCGCGCCAGTGACTTGGCGATGACCGCGCAGACACCGAGATGGCGGGGGCCCAGCGCCGCGTGTTCGCGGCTGGAGCCCTGGCCGTAGTTGTCGCCGCCCAGGATGACGCCGCGGCAGGGGCCGTCGTCGGCGCTCTTCATGCGCTTCACGAAGTCCGCGTCCACACGGCTGAAAATATACTCGCTGATGGCCGGGATGTTGGAACGCAGCGCGGTGATCTGCGCGCCGGCCGGCAGGATGTGGTCCGTGGTGATGTCGTCGCCCGTCTTGAGCAGAATGCGCGTGTCGATGGTCGCGGGCATTTCCGGGAAGCACTCCAGGGGCACGATGTTCGGACCGCGGATCACCTCCACGTCCGAACCGTCCTCCGGCGGGTAGATGAACAGATGGCGGATGGACGGCGCCGTGGCCGGCAGCTCCGGGAACTGCGGAGGCTCGCCCCAGCCGGCCGGGTCGCCGAACTGCCCGTCCAGGGCGACCTGTGCCGCCACCAGCGGGCTGGTGAGGTAGACCCGGGCGTCCTGGGTGCCGCTACGGCCTTCGAAGTTGCGGTTGAAGGTGCGCACGCTCACGCCCTCGGAGATGGGCGAACCGCCCATGCCGATGCACGGACCGCAGGAAGCCTCGAGGATGCGGGCCCCGGCGTCCAGCAGGGGCTCGATGAGGTTCTCGCTGGCCAGCATTTTCATCACTTGCTTGGAGCCGGGCGAGACGAGCAGATCCGTGGTCTCGGAAAGACGTTTGCCGGCCAGCATGAGCGCCACGGACTTGAGGTCCGCGTACGAGGAGTTGGTGCAGGAGCCGATGGCGGACTGGCTGACCTTCATGCCGGCCAGCTCGCGCACGGGCACCACACGGTCCGGCATGTGCGGCTGCGCGGCCAGGGGCTCCAGAGTGGAGAGGTCAATCTCGATTGTCTCGTCGTATGTGGCGCCCTCGTCGGCCACCCATTCTTCATAATCTTCTGGCCGGCCCATGGACAGCAGAAACGCCTCGGCCTGGCTGTCCGCCGGGAAAAGGGACGTGGTCGCGCCGAGCTCCGCGCCCATGTTGGTGATGGTAGCGCGCTCCGGCACGGTGAGTGTCTCCACGCCGGGGCC
>JBMCLC010000241.1:0-3974 GCA_048614715.1 Oceanidesulfovibrio sp. | reverse complement strand
ATGGTGCCCACGTTGACGTGCGGCTTACTGCGTTCGTACTTGGCTTTGCCCATGATGTCAGACTCCTGCTGGTCAAACGATCCGTGTCGTTCTTAGGAAGTTTGTTGCTTGGTGATCTCTTCGGCCAGGTTACCGGGCACACGCTCGTAGTGATCGAACTGCATGGTGAACGTAGCGCGGCCTTGAGTGCGGGAGCGCAGATCGGTGGCGTAACCGAACATCTCGGCCAGCGGCACCTCGGCCTTGACGACCTGGGCGCCGGCGCGGGTCTCCATGCTGGAGACGCGGCCGCGGCGGCCGTTCAGGTCACCCATAACGTCGCCGAGGTACTCCTCGGGCGTAACGACTTCCACCGACATGATGGGCTCGAGCAGATGCATGCCGCCTTTCCTGCAGCCTTCCTTGAAGGCCATGGACCCAGCGATGTAGAAGGCCTGCTCCGAGGAGTCCACTTCGTGGTAGGAGCCGAAGACCAATTTGGCCTTCACGTCCACCACGGGGAAGCCCGCGTACACGCCGTTCTTCATGGCATCCTCGATGCCCTTGCCGATGGACGGGATATATTCTTTGGGAATGACGCCGCCCTTGATCTCGTCGGAGAACTCGTAGCCCCCGCCCGGCTCGGTCGGCTCGAGTTCGAGCACGACGTGGCCGTACTGACCACGGCCGCCGGACTGCTTGGCGTACTTGTGGTCGATCTTGGTGGGCTTGCTCAGGGTCTCCCGATAAGCGACCTGCGGCTTGCCCACGTTCGCGTTGACGTTGAACTCGCGCAGCAGGCGGTCGACGATGATTTCGAGATGGAGCTCGCCCATGCCGGAGATGAGGGTCTGGTTCGTGTCCTCATCGGTCTTCACGCGGAAGGACGGATCTTCCTTGGCCAGCTTGGCCAGGGCCTCGGAAAGGTGGTCGCGGTCGGCCTTGGACTTGGGCTCGATGGCGACCTCGATGACCGCCTCGGGGATATCCAGGGACTCGAGCACCACGGGACGGTTCGGGGCGCAGAGGGTCTGGCCGGTGGCGACGTCCTTGAGACCGACGGCGGCGACGATGTCGCCCGCGCCGGACCACTTGATTTCCTCACGCTTGTTGGCGTGCATCTTCAGCAAACGGCCGATGCGTTCCTTGCGGCCGGTGGCGCCGTTGATGACGGTCATGCCGGACTCGATGTGCCCGGAGTAGATGCGCAGGAAGGTGAGGTGGCCAACGTAGGGATCGGCCATGAGCTTGAAGGCCAGAGCGGCCAGGGGCTCATCGTCGTCGCAGGGGCAGGTGATCTCCTTGGACTCGTCATCGGGATCGATGCCGCGAATGGCGCGGACCTGATCAGGCGAGGGGAGATAGTCCACCACCGCGTCGAGCAGGGGCTGCACGCCCTTGTTCTTGAACGCGGAGCCGCACATGACGGGCACGATGGAGAGGTTGATGGTAGCCTGCCGCACGGCGCTCATGAGTTCTTCGGAAGAAGGCTCCTCGCCGGCGAGATATTTCTCGAGCAGGGCGTCGTCTTCCTCAGCCACGGCTTCGAGCATCTCGAGACGCATGGCCTCGAACAGGTCCTGCAGGTCTTCCGGGACGTCTTGCTCCTCGAAGGTGGCGCCGAGGGACTCCTGGTCGAACATGATGGCCTTGCCGGAGATGAGGTCCACGATGCCGCGGAACTCGTCTTCCGCGCCGATGGGAATCTGCAGCGGCACTGGCTTGGCCTTCAGGCGGGTCTTGATCATCTCGACACACCGGAAGAAGTCTGCGCCTATGCGGTCCATCTTGTTGACGAAGCAGATGCGCGGGACCTTATAGCGGTCGGCCTGGCGCCAAACGGTTTCGGACTGGGGCTCGACGCCGGCGACAGCATCGAAAACGGCTATGGCGCCGTCCAGTACGCGAAGCGCGCGCTCCACCTCGATGGTGAAGTCCACGTGGCCGGGCGTGTCGATGATGTTGACGCGATGTTCGCGCCAGAAGCACGTGGTCGCAGCAGAGGTGATGGTGATGCCGCGTTCCTGCTCCTGGGCCATCCAGTCCATCGTAGCCTGACCGTCGTGCACCTCGCCGATCTTGTGCGAGACGCCGGTGTAGAACAGGATGCGCTCGGTGGTGGTAGTCTTACCAGCATCGATATGGGCCATGATGCCGATATTGCGCTGCTTGGGAATTGGGACGACGCGTGCCACGGCTCGGACTCCTCGTTACCACCGGTAATGGGCGAAAGCCTTGTTGGCTTCGGCCATCCGGTGCGTATCTTCTTTCTTTTTCACGGCGCCGCCGCGGTTGTTGTAGGCATCTAGCAATTCGCCGGCCAAACGGCCTTTCATCCCCTTCTCGCCGCGAGCGCGGGCATAGTTGATGAGCCAGCGAATGGCCAGGGCAACCTGACGCTCGGAGCGGACCTCCATGGGAACCTGGTAGGTCGCGCCGCCAACACGGCGGGGCTTGACTTCCATGTGCGGCTTGACGTTGTCGAGAGCTTTTTCGAAAGCGCGCAGAGGCTCTTCGCTGGTCTTCTCGGCTAGCTCGCCCAGGGATTGGTAAAAAATACGCTCGGCCACGCTTTTTTTGCCATCAACCATGAGGCGGCTGATGAATTTCGCGGCCAGCTTGCTCTTGTAGATCGGATCGGGAGTGATCTCCCTCTTGGGTACTGATCCTTTACGAGGCATGGCTTCCGTACTCCGGTGCTATTTAGGACGCTTGGCGCCGTACTTGGAGCGCCCCTGGCGACGGTCGGAGACGCCGGCCGTATCCAGGCTGCCGCGAACGATGTGGTAGCGCACGCCGGGCAAGTCCTTGACGCGGCCGCCGCGGATCAGAACCACGGAGTGCTCCTGCAGGTTGTGGCCTTCGCCGGGAATGTACGCCGTCACCTCAATACCGTTGGTCAGGCGAACACGCGCAACTTTCCGCAAGGCCGAGTTCGGCTTCTTGGGGGTCGTGGTATACACACGCGTGCACACGCCACGGCGCTGGGGACATTCCAGAAGCGCGGGCGTCTTCTTACGCTTGAGCACCTTGGCCCGTTGCTTGCGTACGAGCTGGTTTATGGTCGGCATGCAGCTTCCTCCACTTACGGAATCAATTTCTGTGCAAAGACAGAGGTAGATATGTGATCCACCGATGGCTGTCAAGGCTCCAGACAAAAAAAATCGGCAGCACCCAAAACGCCATCAGCGGGTGCACGTGCGAAAGGTCCAAAACGGACCAGGGGCGGCGCACGGATGGCTGTGCCCCTTCGTCGTGGAATGTGGCAAATACAAAAGGTTCGGACTCCTGGCAAGCAAAACCCGCCATATTCGCCGAATTTTCCCCTGCTTTTTTCCAGTCCTCGGACCCTTTCCTTATATAAGTATGAAGCCGCTCCTTTCTTCCCTGTGCTTGACACCTGTGGCAAAACGTACGACTTTTCCAATCTTTCCGGAGCGTTTTACTCCAAGAACCCATACGGACCGATCTTCATGCCACACACTTCCAGCGTTGCCTGGGCCGGCAACGCCTACTTCTCGGACCAACTCGCCAGCCGCGGCTGGCGCATCGTCCATATACCCCTCCACAAGACCTTCATCGACTGGCCCCATATCGTGCAGGCCTGCGGCGGCGAACCGTCTCTCTTCGTGCTCGGCGACCGCAGCAGCGCGCCGCTCATCCACGGTGTGGAGCGTTTTCCCTGCCCCACAGTCTCCATATTTGTGGACACCCACATCCATGGCTGGCACCCGCTCTACGCCCAGGCGTTCGACCTCGTCACCGTGGCCATGCGCGATCACATCGAATCCTTTCGCGGCAGGCTGCTGCCCGACGAACGCTTGCGCTGGCTGCCGCTCTTCGCCCGGTCCGCGGACAAACCCCGGCCCGATATCGAGCCGGTCCACGACCTCCTGTTCGTGGGCAAGGTGGACCCCGAGCTCACCCCAGGCCGCCACCGCTTCCTGCGCGAGCTGGAGCAGCACGCCCCGCTGACCATGCTCCGCGGCCCCTAC
>JBMCLC010000240.1:0-3984 GCA_048614715.1 Oceanidesulfovibrio sp. | reverse complement strand
GGCGTTCGCCTTCGCCTTGCCGCTGCTGATCATCTCCATGGGCGAGATGGTGGGGCTGCCCATGCCGGACTTCCTCAGTCCGCATGAATCACCGCTCACTTTCGGGCTGGTGCAGCTCCTGCTCGTGATGCCCGTGGTCTGGTCGGGCCGGGAATTCTACACCCACGGAATCCCGAACCTGCTGCGCGGCGGACCGAACATGGATTCGCTCATCGCAGTGGGCACGGGCGCCGCGGTGGTTTATTCGGTGTGGAACGTGGTGCTCATCGCTCTGGGCATCAATCCCATGGCCCACGCCATGGACCTGTATTTCGAATCGGCTGCCGTGCTCATCGCTCTGGTTTCCTTGGGCAAGTATTTCGAAACGCGATCACGCGCACGCACCTCGGACGCCGTACGCGCGCTCATGGAGCTCTCGCCGGACGAGGCCACCCTCGTACTGGACAGCCGCGAACCTGGCAAAGAAGCCGAGGCGACACCGGAAGCCGCCGCGACAAAACGCATTCCGGCGGATCAGGTGCGTCCCGGCGACGAGCTGCTGGTGCGTCCCGGCGAGCGTGTGCCCGTGGACGGCGTGGTGGTCTGGGGGCGTTCGAGCATGGACGAATCCATGCTCACCGGGGAATCCATGCCCGTGGCCAAGGAGGAGGGCGACCGCGTGACCGGCGGCACGGTGAACGGTCACGGCGCGTTCCGCATGCGCGCCGACCGGGTGGGCGAGGACACCACCCTGGCCCGCATAGTGCGCCTGGTGCAGGAGGCTCAGGGCACCAAGGCCCCCATCGCCAACCTGGCGGACCGTGTGAGCTACTATTTCGTCCCCGCGGTCATGGCCATCGCCATTGTTTCCGGCATTGCCTGGCTGCTGGCCGGCGCGGAGTTCACCTTTGCGCTGCGCATTTTCATAGCCGTGCTGGTCATCGCCTGTCCGTGCGCCATGGGCTTGGCCACACCCACCTCCATCATGGTGGCCACGGGGCGGGGCGCTCAGCTCGGCGTGCTGTTCAAGAGCGGACCGGCTCTGGAGCAGGCCGGCCGTCTCGATGTGCTCGTCATGGACAAGACCGGCACGCTCACCCGCGGCGAACCCGTGGTCACGGAAATCGCCGTTCTGGACGATCTGGACGAGCCCCAATGTCTGGCCCTGGCCGCCGGGGTGGAAGGAGGCTCCGAGCACCCTCTGGCCGCGGCGGTGCGCCGCGCCGCGGAGGAGCGCGGGGTACTCCCGCCCGACGCCGCGACTTTCGAGTACAGGCCGGGCGCGGGCGTGGTGGGGGATATCGTGTTCGAGGGAGCCTCCCGCCGGGTGGCCGTGGGAACCATATCCCTGGCCGAGGCGATAGCCGACGAGGCAGGCGCTCCCCTGGATGCGGACGCACGCGCGGCACTGCATGAACGCATGAGCGCGATGGCGGATGCGGGCGCTACGCCCCTGGCGCTGATGGTGGATGGCGCGCCTGCGGCCGTGCTGGCTGTCGCCGACCCCCCCCGCGAGGAAACCCGCGACGTGCTGACCAGGCTGGGCGAGATGGGCGTGTCCGTGGTGATGCTCACGGGTGATACGGACCGCACGGCTCGCGCCGTGGCGCAGAAGCTCGGCATTCCCGACCATGCGCCCGCGGAACTGGGTGAAGAGGGCCGCGGGCTGGGCGGCTACTGGGCCGAGGTGCTGCCCGAAGACAAGGCGGAGCGGATCAAGCAGCTCATGGCGCAGGGCCGCGTGGTGGGCATGGCCGGCGACGGCGTGAACGACGCCCCGGCGCTGGCCACGGCAGATGTGGGCATGGCCATGGGCAGCGGCATGGACGTGGCCATGGAGGCGGGCGATGTGGTGCTCATGGGCGGCTCGCTGTGGTCCGTGGTCGACGCTGTCGCCCTGTCGCGCGCCGCGGTGCGCAACATCAAGCAGAACCTCGTGTGGGCGTTCGGCTACAATACGCTGGGCATCCCGGTGGCGGCCGGCGTTCTGTTCATTTTCGGTGGCCCGACCCTCTCGCCCATGATCGCTGGCGCGGCCATGGCTCTCTCCTCGGTAAGCGTGGTGACGAACGCGCTGCGGCTCAAGTGGTTCCGTTCGGGACGCGCGGCGTAACGCCGCCCGGGATCACGGCCGCACAGAACGGGGGCAATGGGCTACTGGCCCCCGGCGAGTGTTAGCGTGGCAGCGTCTCTCGGACGCTATCATCGCACATCCTGCATGCATGCAAAAAAAATCCCGCCGGGAAGGGCGGGATCGAATAACAGCAGAAAAATGCCGGGAGGCGCTGCGCGCTGTCAGTGCATCTTGAGGTAGTCCTCGAGCGGCACGTTCTCGTATTCCTTGGAGACCCAGTATGCTGTGGCCCAGATCATGAGCGCCGTGGCCTGGGTGTCGTCCAGCTTTTTGATCTTGGCTTCCAGGGTGGAGTAGGAGGAGCCGTGCTTTGTGTGCACGAGGTCGAGCTCGCAGGCGTCCTGGAGCCGCAGCTGCAAGTAGGCCACGCGGGACTGGTCCGGCAAAAGCCGGATGTCGCGGTGTGCCTCGATGATGGTTTTGAGCTCGGCTGTGGAGAACTGGCTTTTCAGGTTGTTGATGGCGCGGAAGAACGTGTCGACAGCCCACGGCAGGATGAATTCCGCCCCGGCGGATTTCGTCTTGAAGAACTCCTTGAGCCATTGCTCATGGTTCGTCGTGATCCGAGCTGCTACCTGCGGCATCGTTACCCCCTGCGCCTTGCCAAGCGGTACCTGAGAGTCCCCTGGCTCGAACCGACGAACTTTCGGGCCTGCTCTCGTTGGTGGCCCCGCCGGATTTCGGCGAGACCGTGCGAATCCTGACTGGCGAACAGTACCAGACCTGATTTCCGATGCTAATTGGTTCTCTTTACTACCGTAATACAGTTCTGAGATCAAGATTTTTTCTAAATATTGTTCAGGAATAAAACTGTCGCTATTTCACAGTATTGACATCGTCAGTTCAATAGACTCGGGGGGTTGTACTGCACGTCTGCTCACGACATTCTATAAGTAAGCGACATGCATGTCTTCTGTTCACAGATCAAAGCCGTCGCGAATCTTGCGGAAAAGTACGAGCAGGAACGGGTCCGGTACGGGATTGCCGTCGATGGTCAACCTGGCGATACGCACCACGCTGTTGCCGCTCGGCGTCACTGTCTGGTGCAACTCTATGGCGTGTTCGTGATTCTGGCTGCCCGGCCCCTTGGTCGTCAGGCTGAGCATGTAGCCGTCGCCGGCGGCTTCCCAGCGCAGGGAGACACGGCGTTCGGACTCGCGGGCATTGCCCCGCACCATGCGGATGAATTCCTGCAGGGAGAAGTGGCCATGCTTGCCGGCCACGCCGAGGTACTCGCCCTTGTCGTTGGTCACGACCAGGGGCAGCCGCATGAATTCTGAGCCCGGTTGGCGGGATTGACCGGCGCCGGCGCCGGTGTTGCGGTCGATGCGTTCCCATATTTCCTCAAACATGGCTGTGCGTTCGCGGCGCAAGGAATCCACCTCTGACTCCAGCCGCTCTATCTCGTCCCGGTAGCGGAGCTCGTTGAGCTCCTTCTCCTTTTTTAGGGAGGCCACCTCGGAGCGCAGGGAGTCTATCTCCGCGCGGAACAATGCCTGCGTGTCCAGGAGGTCGGAGAGCTTGGACACGACAGCGGCGAGCTCGGAGACGCCGCGCGTATCGCCGGCGTTGCTCTGGCGTTCGCCGATCGAAGAGAATTTGCGTGCGAGATCGCGCTCAACTTGTTCGGCCGAATAGTTGTTGTTGAACATATGCCGAATCTCCTTGAATACAGGGAGTGCGTCCGCCGGGTAGCGGACGCGCCGCCCGCTGCCGCCCTGCTGGGGTATGAAGCGGGAGAAGCGGTCCTTGTAATAGGCGACGGATGACGGGGGAATGTTCAACCGCCGTCCGATTTCCCGCAAGCTCAGGTGTTCGCTGTTACTGGCCATGCCTGTTGGTCACAATGCTGATTGTTTGTTGTTCATTAC
>JBMCLC010000239.1:0-3988 GCA_048614715.1 Oceanidesulfovibrio sp. | reverse complement strand
TCGGGATGCACCTCGTGGGCAGCACCTTTATCGGGCTGGCCATGGGCTACTACCTCGACAAATGGCTCGACCCGAAGTACGGGACAAAGCCGTATCTCACGTTCTTCTTTCTGTTTATGGGGATCGTGGCGGGCTTCCGGAACGTCTACTTCGAGGCCAGACGGCTGCAGCGGATGAACGAGAAGAACGCCGTTCCTCCGCCAGGCCCGCAAAAGCCCGAGGGTGCGGGAAAACCCTGCGGGTATACGCCTGCGAAAGGCGAGGACGAAGACGCAAACACTGAAAAACAGTAGCGATTGTGGCGACGCCCATGCAGAAACAGGACACGACGATACCAAGCAGCATTCTGAACCTGGCCGGCAGGCTGAGCCATGGCGTGGAATCGCGGCTGTACCAGCGTGGATTCACGCAGCCCGCCGTGCGCCGGCTCATCAGCTGGCAGATACTGCTGACCATGGCCGTGCTCCCGGCCGGCGCCCTGTTCTTCTGGGTCGGTCTGTGGCCGCTCGCCTTTGCGGCCGGTTCTCTGCTTGCGACCTTCAATTTCTATTTTCTCGCCAAATCCTTACAGCAGATAGTGTATGTCAAGTACGACCGGCAGCTTCTGGTTTCCATGCTGTTCCGTTTCTACGGGCGGCTCGGAATCACAGCGGTTGCCCTGTTCCTGTTGATCGTTTGGTGTCGGGTGCCCGTTGTCGCTCTCGTGGCGGGCTTGTCCACGGTGGTGGCGACAATAGTGGTCTGGGGTGGCGCTCGGCTTTTCGAGCAAAACGCGAAGGAGGCTTAGGCATATGGCAGCAGGTGGACTTCCACATCCGGTGCTCTTCTCCGACCTGACGGGCGCCAACGAAGCGCTCTCGAGTCTGTTCGGCGTCGGCGACGCAAAGCATGTTTTTTATACTTGGATCGCCATGGCCATCCTCTTCATCACCGCGTTCATGGTTCGCAAGAGCCTGAAGACGGTGCCGGGGACGCTGCAGAACGTATTCGAGACAATAGTAGGCGGGCTCGAGAACTTCGTCGTCGAAAACATGGGCGAGGACGGACGCAAGGTCTATCCGATCCTCATCGTGCTCTTCCTGTTCATCGTCGTGCAGAACTTCCTGGGCCTGGTGCCGGGCTGCGACGCGCCGACCGCCAACGTGAACACCAACGCCGCAATGGCCCTGTTCGTGTTCGCGTACTACAACGGCATCGGCCTCTTGCGCTGGGGCCCCGGCTACATCAAACACTTCATGGGCCCGATGCTGCCGCTGGCGCCGCTGATGCTCATCCTGGAGATAATCTCCCACCTGGCGCGGCCGCTCTCGCTCACGCTTCGTCTCTTCGGAAACATCCGCGGCGAGGAAATCGTTCTCATCCTGTTCTTCATCCTCGCCCCGATCATCGGCACGATTCCGATCTACTTCCTGTTCATGCTCGCGAAGTTCCTGCAGGCGTTCATCTTCTTCATGCTCACGATGATCTACCTGAAGGGCTCCATGGAGCACGCGCACTAAGAGCGCACATCACTATGGGGAAATGGCTGAGGCCTTCATCATAACCACTTTTTATCCGGAGGGATTATCCCAATGCGCAAGATTCTCTTCATCGCCCTGAACACCATGGCTCTCCTGCTCGTCGGCGCCGCCGCTGCTTTCGCCCAGGAGCATGGCGCTCCCACCATCGATGCCGCTGGCATCGGCCTGACCTGCTTCGCCGCCGCCATCGGCATGGCCATTGCCGCTGCCGGCTGCGGCATCGGCCAGGGCATGGGCCTCAAGGCTGCCTGTGACGGCACCGCCCGCAACCCCGAGGCTGGTGGTAAGATCATGGTTACCCTGATCCTGGGCCTGGCCTTCGTTGAGTCCCTGGCCATTTACGCCCTGGTCGTCAACCTGATCCTGCTCGTCGCCAACCCCTTCCTGGGCTAAGCGAACGCGTTTTCGAGGAGGCCGCTGCAGTGCCGGGCGGCCTCCTTTTCCGTTAGAGAATGTTACTAAATTCACAAAAATAACGTGGCACCAAAGCAACTCTATTCGCTCAAAAGCGAAAACATACCCCGGGCCACCATCCAGCGACTCGCGTTGTACGTGCAAGTGCTGGAGGATCTGGACCGCCAAGGAAACGAGGTCATCTCCTCGGAACTCCTGGCCAAGGCCTGCGCTGTCAATCCTTCACAAATACGCAAAGATCTCGCATACTTCGGAGAGTTCGGCGTCCGCGGGGTCGGCTACTACATCAAGGACCTCATCAACGCCATAAAGCAGAGCCTCGGCATTGATCACGTCTGGAAGACGGTCCTGGTGGGCGTGGGCAACCTGGGACGCGCCCTGCTCAACCATACCGAGTTCCGGCTGCGCGGATTCGACATCATCGCGGCCTTCGACTGCGATCCCTTCAAGATCGGCGAGCAAATCTCCGGCCTGGAGGTTCTTTGCACCAAGCGGCTCAAGGAAAAGGTCCATGAGCTGGCATACTCAACTTCGCTCCGGCGCGCATCAACGTGCCCGATTACGTCCATGTCGAGTACGTGGACTTCTTCCATCATCTCTACTCCCTCGCCTTCCACATAACTCTGGCCAAAGAGCGCTAGCAGAGCACGGCGCGCTTTTGCGCAAAAAAAGGACCCCCAAGGGTCCTTCTTGCATACGTCTGGCAAGGCGCCTCGTATTGCGCACGGCTTATGCGAATCCCGGGATGTTCGGCTCCGCCTCAACGCACGTATATGCGTCGCGCTCGGCGGGGTCCAGCCGCCGACAGGCTCGGGTCCGGGGAGTGCTCCACCATGCGGGAAGCGCAAAGAGACAGCGCCTCTCGCACCCGGTTCATTTGGTGTACTGCCAGTTCTTCAGCGAGCTGGCCACGTAGTCAAGTCGTTTCATCATGGAGATGAAGTAGCGTGCCATCTTGCCGTGGTGGTCCGCGAGCAGATAGTCGTAGTCGCCGCTCAGGACGATAATGGGATCAAAGGTGCAGATCCTGCCCATGTCCTTGAAGGCGACTTCCACGTTCTCCTCGCCGCCCTTATCGATGATCTCGGGGTAAAGGGCCACGAGCATGGTCATGTAGTCCCGTACTACGAGGACCGCGCCCCCTTAGCGTACTTGATGCGGTCGTCTAGCTCCCAGAAGGAGACTTCCTCGTTGGACCGCACCAGGGAGCCGAGGACCTGGACCTGGAACTCCTCGCCCAGGATGAAGGTGAGGTTGTTGTAGATGGCCTCTATGCGGGCGTTGAAGGTCGCCTTGCCTGCGAGAGTTCCTTTATGTACTCGTTCATGAGCTCTATGCTCCGCCGGTACTCGTTTTCGGCCGAGGCCCGGAAGAACCCCCAGATCTCAGCGCAGAATATGATGTGCTTTTCGCGCACATCCTTGAGGTGCTCGTTCTCCGGGTCTGCCTGGCCGAGCTTGGCGAGGTGCGTTGAGTAGTACCGCGTGAGCATCCGTCCTTTTTGGCGCTTGTGTGGTTTTTCTGAAAGAGGCAGGATAAACGGGCAGTCAGCACCTGGAAAGTCGTGCGGAACTCGGTGCAATCCTGTAGCGATGGTAACTGGCATGCAAGGAATACACGTATCCGGCCTCAGAGACTCCCCCCTTTCCGGACTCCCACGTGATGCCGTTCAACTGCTCGTCATGGGCGCGACCGGCAAGCATCACCTGCTCCATGCGTCACGGGTGTTGTTCAACGCGACGAACCAGCTGCCGCCGGACCATGCGGAGCATTCCGCCCGTGTGGGTCTGGACCTCATGATCCAGGCCTGGGTGGACGACCCACTGGACGGCGGACTCGCCGAATCCATCCGGTCCATCCACGAGCGGCACGACCGCCTATTCGAGCCGCTGCCTCCGTCCCTGGCCAATTCCCTGGCCACGGTCGCCTCCATGTGGAGCATGCCCGAGGACGACAGCGAGTTTCTCGGCCTGTTCGAGACGCGCGACGCCGACACGGCGTTCACGTTTCTGGATTCGGCTCTTTCCTCGTCCGAGCACGTGCTCTACAGGCTC
>JBMCLC010000238.1:0-4018 GCA_048614715.1 Oceanidesulfovibrio sp. | reverse complement strand
CACACAGATTAACAACCGCACCCTGGTTGCGCCCACGGAGATCTTCGCGACCATCGCGGTCCTGTATTTCGTCATCTGCTACGCCCTCACATCGGCCAGCCGCCGGCTCGAAAAGAAACTCTCCCGCTACCAGGCGCGCGGCCAGTAGCCGCCCGACCGGCAGCAAAGCGTCCATGACAGCTACAGACCAGCAGCACATCCACCGCCTGGACATAGTGGCGCCCGCGGACATGGACGACCTCGTCACGGCCGAGCTCTTCGACGAGGCGCCCTTCGGCTGGGAGGAGACCGACCTGGACGACGGCTTCAAGCGTTTTCGTCTGCACTTCGAGAAAGAGGAGCACGCGGCCCGCGTGGCCGGGCGTGTCCGCGCGCTGTGGAGCAACGTCTCCGCGGTCGTGGAGGCTGTTCCGCGCCGCGACTGGGCCCTGGCCTGGCGTGAATATTTCAACGCCGTGACCTGCGGCGAGGACTTCATCATCGTCGCGCCCTGGATGGCCGAGGAGGCCGAGCAGGGCAGGGTGTCCGGGCACATTCCCATCATTATCGAGCCCAAGACAGCGTTCGGCACGGGCCATCACCCCACCACGGCGCTGTGCCTGGAGGTGCTCTCCAGCTTGTACCGCGACGGCGCTGTGCGGGCCGGGCAACGCTTCCTGGACGTGGGCACGGGCTCCGGCATCCTGGGCATTGGCGCCGCCAGACTGGGCCTGTCCGGCTTGGGCGTGGACATAGACCCCCTGGCCATAGAGAACGCGCGTGAAAACGCGGCGCTCAACGACGTGGCCGGCGTCTTCCAACTTGCGGAGGGCTCGCTCTTTGCCCTGCGCACGGTCGATCCTTCCGTGGAATGGGCTTTCGAGGAACGACCCGAGAACGCCGCCGGATTCGCGCACACGGCCGAGACCTTCGTGGCGCGGGACGCAGTGTCCGACCTGGTGGGCGAGGAGCGCTTCGACATCGTGCTCGCAAACATCCTGGCAGGGCCGCTTGTGGCCCTGGCCGAGCGCATCGCAGCGCGCCTGGCTCCGGGCGGGGCGCTCATCCTCTCGGGGCTGCTCACCACCCAGGCCGATCAGGTCCGCGCAGCGTACGAGCCGCTGCTCGGCCCCGGGCAGGCGCGGGTCAGCGATGAATGGGTGGCCCTGTTCTGGGCTCTCCCCCGGTAGATGTTCCCCTTACGAATCGTTTATTCTCCAGGCTCCCGGTTGCCAGCGTGCCGGGGACGCGTTATTTGATTTCTCAACGTCCACAGCAGCTTTGGCGACATGTGTGGGGGCGTTCCGGGAATCCATGGTGACACGTACGCAATCCCTCGCTCGATCTGATGGTGGTTTCACGGCTTGGCGGCACGCCATGGCCGAGGCGTTCGGCCCCATGCGCTGGTGGCCGGCGGATACCCCTATCGAAGTGGCGGTAGGCGCCATACTCACCCAGAACACAAGCTGGGCCAATGTGAAGCGCGCCATCGACAACCTCAAGGACGCCGATACGCTGGACGTCGTATCGCTCCACGAAATGGAGCAAGCTCGCCTCGCCGAGTTGATCCGGCCTGTGGGCTACTTCCGGCTCAAGGCCAATCGCCTCAAGAATCTTGTCGCGTTCATCGCCGAGGAGTGCGACATGGACCTCGCCGCCCTGACGGAGATGTCGCTGGACACCGCGCGGGATAAATTGCTCGCCGTGCGCGGGGTGGGACCGGAGACCGCGGACTCCATTCTCTGCTACGCCCTGGGCCTGCCAACATTCGTGGTGGACGCATACACCGCGCGCATCGCGAACAGACACGGCCTGGTGCCTGAGGAGGTCTCGTACGAGGAGTTGCGCGAATATTTCATGGACCGCCTCGAGCCGGACGCCGCCGTGTACAACGAATTCCACGCCCAGCTCGTCCACGTGGGCAACGGCTGGTGCAAGAAGAAGGCCCCGCGATGCGGCGAAGGGTGCCCGCTGGAGCCGTTTCTTTCCTGAACGGCAAAGTGTCCCATGCGCATGCTCCGAAAACGCTATCTCGCGGCCGCTGTGGTCTGGTGTCTCTGTACGGCAGTGGCCGCTTCCTTCGCCCTGGCTCAGGAAGACCTGAAGCAGGAGGCCAAGGCCACCAAGGCCGAGGTGACCGAGCTCACCGAAAAGGAGCGCTCCCTGCACAAGGATCTCGCCGCGGTGGAAGACGAGATGAAGGCGCTGGAGCAGAAAGTCGCAGCCCACGAGAAGGCACTTGCCACACTGGAGCAGGTTGAAGAGGATGTGGACGCAAAGCGCACAGCGCTGGAGGATGGGCGTGAGGAAACCGCCGGGGAACTGGCCGAACTGATGCGTCAGCTCTGGCCCATCCACGTGCTCAACACCACCCAGCGCGGTCGCGCCATGGAGACCTGGGACCAGGCCGACCGCGAGTTCACCTGGCTTGCCGCCTTGTACGAGCGCGCCCGCGGGAAGATGCAGGACATTCAAAAGCAGACCACGGCGCTTCAGGAGACTCTGGAAGCGCAGAAACAAGCGGCCGACACGGCCAGAGCGGAACTCGCCGCCGTGAACGAAAGCAAGGACGAGCTGCTGCAACGGCGTATCGAGTTCCGGCGGCGCATAGCCGCGGTGCGCAAGGAAAAGCTCACGGCGGAGCAAGAGCTCGAGCAGGTTCTCGCCGCCATCCGGGAGATGGAGTACACGCTCAAGCGCGAGGCCGAACTCAAGGCCGAGGAGGCGCGGCGCAAGGCGGACGAGGAAAAGCGCGCGGCCGAGGCGGCGAGAAAGGCTGAGCAGGAAACATTGCAGGCCGAGGCGGAACGCAAGGCCGAAGAAGAGCGCAGGCTGGCGGAAGAAGCTCGCAGGAGGGAAGAGGCAGCCCGGCTGGCCGCGCAGAAGGAGCTGGACGCCAAGGTGGAGGAGGCGCGCGCCAAGTTCGGACTCAAGCCCATGCCTTCCGTGTCCGGCAGGAAGGCCATTGGCGGCCTGAAGGGCCGGCTGCCCTGGCCCGTGGAGCGCGGCAACGTGGAGCTCGGATTCAAGGCAAAGGCTGATCCGCCCCATCGGGGCATGGGGCTGGCCGTTATCGATGGCGAAGCGGTCCACGCAGTGGCCTGGGGCAAGGTCGTGCACAATGAAACCTTGCGCGGATACGGTAAGGTTGTCATTCTGGTGCATGGCGAAGAATATTACAGTTTGTATGCGTATCTCGCCGAGACCAGTGTGGATGTCGGCGAGGAGGTGGAAGCGGGTCAGGTGATCGGCCAGGCGGGTTATTTTCCCGAATTAAAAGGACCCGGTTTGTATTTTGAATTGCGTTTTCATCAAAAAGCTATTAATCCAAAAGCTTGGCTTGCATCCTTGAACTGATGACCTTCATCGGCGCGAATCCGCCACTGTCGGAACGGCCGCCCGTTCTCATGCTCGGCAACCAAGCTTCGGGTAATTCGGAGGCTTCTCCCATGCGACGGCACATTCTCATCGTCACGTTACTTTTTTTCCTGTGCCTGGCAGTTCCGGCTGCCGCGCAGGACGGCAACCGCTACGATCCGCTCAAGCGGTTCAGCCAGGTCATGGACATGGTAGAGACCTACTATGTGCGCGACGTGGATCGCAAAGAGCTTGTGGACGGCGCGGTCAAGGGCATGCTCCAGGAGCTCGACCCGCACTCCGCGTACATGGACAAAGAGGCGTTTTCGGAGATGCAGGTGCACACCACCGGCGAGTTCTCCGGCATAGGCATCGAAATCAGCATGAAGAACGGCCGCCTCGTGGTGGTCTCGCCCATCGAGGATTCTCCGGCCTACCGCGCCGGCCTCAAGAGCGGCGACACCATTCTGGAGATCGACAACGTCTCCACCCAGGACATGTCCCTGATGGACGCGGTGAAGATGATCCGCGGACCCAAGGGCAGCGAGGTCGTGCTGACAATCCTGCACCACAACACCAAGACGCCCGAGCGGATATCCATACTGCGCGACACCATCGCCATAGACAGCGTGAAGTCCCACCTACTGGAGCCCGGCTACCTGTACCTCCGTCTGACCAAGTT
>JBMCLC010000237.1:0-4034 GCA_048614715.1 Oceanidesulfovibrio sp. | reverse complement strand
GTCTGCACCGCCTTCATGGAAGCCAAGCAGTCGCCCGAAGTGGTTAACGGCCGCTACGGTCTCGGTTCCAAGGAGTTCACCCCGGGCATGGTCGAGGCTGTCTACAAGAACCTCGGCGGGGCCACCCCCAAGAACCACTTCACCATCGGCATCAAGGACGACGTCACCGACACGTCCCTCGAGTACGACCACGCCCTGGACACCACCCCAGAAGGCACCGTCCAGTGCAAGTTCTGGGGCCTCGGTTCCGACGGCACCGTGGGCGCGAACAAGCAGGCTATCAAGATCATTGGCGACAACACCGATCTCTTCGCCCAGGGCTACTTCAGCTACGATTCCAAGAAGTCCGGCGGCATCACGATCTCGCACCTGCGTTTCGGTGAGAAGCCTATCCAGTCCACGTACCTCATCAACGCAGCAGACTACGTGGCCTGCCACAAGGACACCTACGTCAACACATACGACATCCTGGACGGCATCAAGGATGGCGGCACCTTCGTGCTGAACTGCCACTGGACGCTCGAGGACATGGAGAAGGAATTCCCCAACGCCCTCAAGCGCACCATCGCTCAGAAGAAGATCAAGTTCTACGCCATCGACGCGGTGAAGATCGCCCAGGCAGTGGGCCTTGGCGGCCGCATCAACATGATCATGCAGACCGCGTTCTTCAAGCTCGCCGGCGTGCTGCCCTTTGAGCAGGCCATGGACTTCCTCAAGCAATCCATCCGCAAGACCTACGGCAAGAAGGGCGACAAGATCGTCAACATGAACATCGACGCCGTGGATCAGTCCGTGGAGAACCTCTGGGAAGTGAAGTACCCCGAGTCCTGGGGCCAAGCCGGCGCCGACGTGGTGGAAGCCGAGGGCCTGCCGGACTTCGTGACCAAGATCATGAAGCCCATGCTGGAGCAGAAGGGCGACGACCTGCCGGTCTCCCTCTTCAATCCGGACGGCCAGTTCCCTGTGGCCACCGCCAAGTACGAGAAGCGCGGCGTGGCCATCAAGGTGCCGGAGTGGATTCCCGAGAACTGCATCCAGTGCAACCAGTGCTCCTTTATCTGCCCGCATGCCTCCATCCGTCCCGTGCTGCTCACCGAGGAAGAAATGGCCAAGGCGCCCGAGGCCTTCCGTGTTCTCGACGCCAAGGGCAAGGGGCTCGAGCAGTACAAGTTCCGCATCCAGGTGAATACGCTGGACTGCCAGGGTTGCGGCAACTGCGCCGACATCTGCCCACCGAAGAACTCCGCGCTGGTGATGAAGCCCATCGAGACGCAGACCGGAGTCGAGGTCCCGAACTTCGACTACTCCATGCAGGTAGCCCCGAAGACGGACGTGATGCCGCGCACCACAGTGAAAGGCAGCCAGTTCCAGAAGCCGCTCATGGAGTTCTCCGGCGCATGCTCCGGTTGCGGCGAGACCCCGTACGTCAAGGTCATCACCCAGCTCTTTGGCGAGCGCATGATCATCTCCAACGCCACGGGTTGCTCCTCCATCTGGGGCGCTTCCGCGCCGTCCACACCGTACACGGTGAATACGGAAGGCCATGGCCCGGCATGGGGCAACTCCCTGTTCGAGGACGCGGCCGAGTTCGGCTTCGGCATCGAGATGGGCGTGAACTCGCGCCGCCGCAGCCTGGCCCGCCAGATCAAGGACGTGCTCGGCAACGGCCACGGCGTGCCGGATTCCGTAAAGGTCATGAAATCCGCCCTCACCAAGTGGGTGGACAACATGAATGATCCGGAAGCCTCCCGCACCGCCGGCAACGAGATCAAGAAGCTCCTCGCCGACGTTCAGGAAGACCACCCGCTGATCTCCTCGCTCAAGAAAAACAAGGACATGCTCACCAAGAAGTCCGTGTGGGTCTTCGGCGGCGACGGTTGGGCCTACGACATCGGCTACGGCGGCCTGGACCACGTGCTCGCTTCCGGCGAGGATATCAACATCCTGGTCATGGACACGGAAGTCTACTCCAACACCGGCGGCCAGGCCTCCAAGGCCACGCCTGTTGGTTCTGTGGCCAAGTTCGCCGCATCCGGCAAGAAGACCGCCAAGAAGGAGCTGGGACGCATGCTCATGAGCTACGGCTACGTCTACGTGGCCACCGTCTCCATGGGCGCGAACAAGAACCAGTTCATGAAGGCCATCCAGGAAGCAGAGAGCTATCCCGGCCCCTCCATCGTCATCGCCTACGCGCCGTGCATCAACCAGGGCATTCGCAAGGGCATGGGCAAGACCCAGGAGGAGATGAAGCTGGCCGTGGAATCCGGCTATTGGCCGCTGTACCGCTTCGATCCGCGCCTGGCCAAGCAGGGCAAGAATCCCTTCCAGCTCGACTCCAAGGCGCCGGACGGCACTCTGCAGGAGTTCCTCTCCGGCGAAAACCGTTACGCCATCCTCGAGCGGTTCATGCCCGAGGAGTCCAAGAAGCTGCGCGCCGAGATGGAGGAAGAGGTCAACGACCGCTTCCAGATCCTGGAGCGCCTGGCCGACCCGACCATCGTGTGCGGCGGCAACGGCGACGGCGACAAGAGCCCCAAGGAACAGTTGGACATGCCCAAATGCGAGCTCTCCGCCACCCCGGAGCACGTGCGGCCCGATGATTCGGCCGAACCGTGCGACGACTCCCGCGACGGCGAAATCTAAGCCTGTACGGGTACTCGACAACGCATTAACGCGCGCGCCTCGCTATTGCGGGGCGCGCGTTTTTTTTGTGCATGCTCCCCGGGCCGAAACCGTTGCGCTTTGCCACGCCGTCGTGCATCGTGGAAGAATGCCGACGTTTCAATCAGCCTATGAGTCCGAGTTCGCTTCCTCGGTGCTGGAGTCGGCGGACGTCCTCGTCATCGGTTCCGGATTTGCGGGCCTCACCGCGGCGCTTGTGGCCAGACGGCAGGGCGCGTCCGTGCGCGTGCTCGAGCGCATGAAGGGACTGGGCGGCAACTCCGTGATCAGCGATGGCGTGATGGCCGCCGCCGGGACCTCGTTCCAGCGGGATCAGGGAATCGAGGATTCTCCTGAGCGCATGCTTGAGGACATGCTCCGCGCGGGCCGCGGTTTGAATCACGAGCCCCTGGCCAGAGCAGTGGCCTATGATTCGGCCGAGGCTTTCGAGTGGCTGGTCGGTCTGGGCGTACCGTTCCAACCGCGGGTGGAGCAGTCCGGCGGCCATTCCGTTGCCCGCGGCCACGTGGCCGGCAAGCGCCAGCCGCCTGGGCAGCGCCGCCATTGCCGAGTGCATCGTATTCGCATTATCGCTGGCTCGATTTGCGCAACGCCCTTGATGGATCGTCGTTTTGCGGGCGGTCAGTCCGAAGCTTTATTCGAACAGGTTGAATATCCGGTCCAGGTCGTCGTCCGGGTCGAAGCTGCCGTGGTCGGCCTCCATCACGGCCTGGTCGGCCATGACCTCTGTGCGGCCGAATACGGCGAGACAGGCGCGGTCAATGTCCCGGATGGCGGCGCGGGTCTCGTCCGTGTTGATCTCCGGGATGCGCCGGCCCTGCAGTAGCATGGTCTCCATGTTCGAGCTCTTGAGGTCGCGTTCGAACTCCAGCTTTTCGCGCAGCGCCCTGGCCAGGGTTAACTTGTGCATCTGCAGCCCGGCGTAGATGGCCTCGTCGTTCAGCAGCCCGGAAAGCAGCGGCGCGACCCGTCCGAGCATGGCGAAGAAATCCGGGTTGGAGCCGGCGAGTCGAGCCAGATCGCCAAGAAAGCGCGCCTGCGCCTCGGGGACGGATTCTTCGCCCATGCGCAACGTGCGGCAGCGGACCAGGAGCAGACGGCGCCCTTCTTCGTCCAACCCTTCCGACGCGCCTTTGACGAGCGCCAGATGCGGCGTCCAGCCAAGAAGCAGCCTGGCCGTCAGGATGCGGCAATCCTCTTCCTCCAGCGGCAGGCGCACCTCGCCGTCCGGAACCGCCAGAAGCAGCACCGGGTCCAGCCCACGCAGCACGGTGGCGGTTTGCTTAGTATCGGCGGGTTCGCATCCCAGCTCCTTTTCCACGGCGATGCGCAGGCCTTCGTCCGGGTCGAGG
>JBMCLC010000236.1:0-4048 GCA_048614715.1 Oceanidesulfovibrio sp. | reverse complement strand
TCGCTGCGGCTGCGGCCATGGCCGGCAGCCCCGGTGTCACGCTTTCGGCCGTCGCGCTCATCGCGCTCATTCCGCTCGTGAACTTCCTGTGCGTTCCGGTGGTGTCCCATTACGGCATGGCCCGGGTATCATCGCTCAGGGCCATTCTCGCCGCGCTCTGCAAAAATCCCCTGATTCTGGGAAGCCTCGGCGGTTTCGCCCTCAACTTCATGCACGTGCAGCTTCCCGAGCCCGTTTACGAAGTCCTCCGCCTCCTGGGCCGCGCCGCCCTGCCGCTGGGCCTGCTCACCGTGGGCGCCGGGCTCAACTTCCGGCACATCGCGCCGCAAAAGTACCGCATCCTTCTGTCCGCGCTCCTCAAGCTCGTGCTCCTGCCCGCCGTGACCATGCTCGCTTGCAGGCTCTACCACGTGCCAACGCCTGCGGACGTTATCGCCGTGCTTTTCGCGGCCCTGCCCACCGCCGCGTCCTCGTTCATCCTGGCGCGACAGCTTGGCGGCGACGAAGACCTCATGGCCTCCATCATCACCGCCCAGACTGTCCTCGCCTTCGCCACCCTGCCCCTGGCGCTTTATCTCGTCGACTAGCCGAAGCTCCGAGAGGCGCGATCCCCCTGACGCCGTAGTTCTCGATCACCGCTCGTTGTATCCGAGGGAGCCGCCCCACGGCCGTTCCGTAAGGACGCAACGCTCCCTAACAGCATGACAAGGGGCGGACACAGAGCATCCAGCCCGCCAGCGCACGGTCCATATGGTTCGCTTCCGCGGCCTGGATGCGATGGCCCCGGCGCCACCAGACCGCAGGGCATACGGATGCTGTTGCCGGCTTGGACGTTTGCACATCCGGCACAAAAAAAAGCGGCCCCGCACAGGCGAGGCCGCTTCGTATGTTGTTTCAATCCGCCGGAATCAGGCGTTGAGCTTTTTTTCCTGCGGGAATACAGGCAGGTACCGGTATGACAGGCTGATGATCAGCGCGCCGTAGGCGAGCACCAGGAAGGTCGGAGCCCATTCCGCCTGGTTCGGGATGTATTCCTGCCACGTGTCAAAGGGCATGACCGGAGCGGCCAGGGCCTGCACGGTGAAGACGTAGCGGTTGATAGTCACGCCGATGCAGTCCAGGATGGCCGCGGTGTATAGCAGCGACGGCGTGTTCCGGGTGGACGGCACGAGCAGCAGGACCATGGGCAGAATGCCGCAGAGGCCGATCTCGGTCCAGAGGAGCCACTGGCCGTAGATGCCGTGGAACATCTCGTCGAAGGTCAGGCCCATGCTGGGCAGCAGCCCCTGCGCCCAGGCCCAGGTGTCGATGATCTTGAAGAACATGTAGACGGCGAGCATGGTGCCCGCGATCTTGCCCATCATCGCCTTGACCCTGTACTCAACCAGCTTGCGGCCGGTCACCTTCTCGATGAGCGTGGCGATGAGCATGGTCAGCGCCGGGCCGGAAGCCACGGCCGAGAGGACGAACAGGAAGAACGTCCACGGCCATATGAAGAAGCCCTCCCGGAACACGAACGGACGGCCGAAAAGCACGCCGTACATGCCGCCCAGGGAGCCCTGGTGGAAGAAGGACAGGAACGCGCCGATGCCAGCGAACAGCGGCATGACCACATGGAAGTTGTGCGACAGCTTGTGGATGAAGGGAATCTTGTCCAGCTGGCGGTTTTCCAGGATGATCGGCACGAATTCGATGGCCAGCACCATGAGGTAGCAGGAGATGCAGAACATCACCTCGACGAGCATGGAGTGGACGTTGGCGTGCCAGAAGCCGAACCAGGACCTGAGCGGCTGGCCGACGTCGAGCGCCAGAACGATCATCGCGCCGGAATAGCAGATGAACCCGATGATGACCGCAAGGTTAATGATGTTCTTCAGCGGATCGATGTTCAGGATGTAGCGGAGCAGACCCGTGAAAAACGCGCCGGCGCCCAGAGCGATGACCGCGAGGTCGAACGTGATCCAGAGGCCGAAACCGAAGTAGTTGTCGAGAGCCGTAACTCCCAGTCCCTCCCAGAAGATGACGCCCATCCAGCCGGCGCCCCAAGCCAGGAAGATGCCGACAATGGCGATCCAGAGCAGGAACTTCGGGAAGGAGCAGCGGGGCAGCCCCTCGTTGAGAAGCGGGTAATCCGTGGGCTTAGCCATGACCATGACCCCCTAACACCTTAAATTCACCAGTCTTTTCATCATCCAGGTAGTTGTCGCCCAAGCGGCGGACCCACTCGCGCCGGCTCAGGTAGTACACCTGCGGATCGGTGCCAAGGCGCTCCAGCAGACGGAACGCGTACTTGCTGTGGGAAAGTTCGTGCACCGTATGCTCGGGATTCTTCAGATCGCCGAAGTGGATAGCGCCGTTGGGGCACGCCTCTGTGCAGGCCGTCTGATATTCCATCTGCTCCAGGGCGTAGGGATCCCGGCCCTCTACGCGCGCCTTGTCCTTGGCCTGCATCCAGCGGTGGTGGCAGAAGGTGCACTTCTCGACCACGCCGCGGGGCCGCACCGAGACATCAGGAGAGAGCGTCTTCTCCATGCCCTCGGGCCAGACCGGGTCGAACCAGTTGAAGTAGCGGACGTGGTACGGGCAGGAGGCCATGCAGTACCGGCAGCCGAAGCAACGCGGGTATATCTGGCTGACGATGCCGCCCTCTTCGTCCTTCTTCGTCACGGTGGCGGGGCACACCGGCACGCAGGCCGGGTTGCCGCACTGCTGGCACGGACGGGGCAGGTACGCGATTTCGTGATCGGGGAACGGCTTTCCGTTGGAAAGCTCGTAGACCAGGAGCCAGGTCAGCGTACGGAGCTTGTTGGTGGCGTCCTTGCTGACCGCCACGTTATTCTCCGCCTGACAGGCTACCATACACGCGCCGCAGCCCGTGCACTTGTCCAGGTCTATGACCATCCCCCAGACAATATCGAACTCTTTCTTGGTGGCCATGACGGTAGTTCCTTATGACTTACAGTTACGCGCTCTTGAGCTCGACGGCCTGACCGGTCCAGACGGAAGCCTGGGTGCCCGGCTCGGAGGAAACCGCGAAAAGTGCGCTCACATTGTCACCCTTGCCTCGGGTGTATTCGTCGAAAGCGGTGTGACCGAAGTTCTTCGGAATTGCGACAACGCCGTCCATGACGCCTTCGAAGATGTTCACCTTGGCCATCACCATGCCGGCCGTGCTGGATACCTGGACCACCTGACCCTGCTTCACCCCCTTGCTCTTGGCGGTGTTCGCGTTGAGGTGGACGTAGAAGTAATCGGCATCGAGCTCGTCGTCACGAATGGTCTTCAAGTTGAAGGGCGGGATACCGCAAGTAGCCGTACCGAAATTGAGCTTCATCACAGGGCAGAGCGTGAGGTCCGCGACCTCTACCACCGCAGCGGCCTTTGCCAGGGCGTCCGCATCCACACGCAGTCCGGATGCCGATGCCGCCGCGCCGCCCACGTAGGCAACACCCTTGGAGACTTCGCTCCAGTTCGCGCCCATGGCCTTGGCTTTGGCCTGGAGCACTTTTTCGTAGGAGGCGTGGCCCAGATCCTGGCCGAGCTTGGCCGCGAGTCCGAGGAGGAAATCGCCGGGATGCTTGGCGTTCACCAGGGTCGGAACGAGCGGACGGGCCACGGCGTAAAGAGTCTTGCCGTAGCCGAAGGGGGTCGCCACGTCGTCGATCATCTCCAGGGAATGCGGCACCGGCAGGATGAGATCGCTCGCCATGGCCGTTTCCGAGAGATAGGTGGAGAAGCAGACCTTGAACGAGACGGATTCGAAGGCCTCCTTCGCCTGCACCGAACCCGGCAGGGCGTACACGGGGTTGGCCTGGTAGGTGATGAGTACCTCGGGAGCGGCGCCGTCCTTGAACCCGGCCACGTAGCCGGCCACGTCCTTGGCGAGCATGTCGCCGCGGCCCATGGCGCCTTTCACCACCGTCTTGGGGTACGGCAGGGCCTTGAAGGAGCCGAGCAGCATGTTGCAGGCGATGCCTGCCATGGCCGCTGCGGCGCTGCCGCCTTCGTTGCCTTCCGCGCCGACAACCACCAGGGGCTTCTTGGCGCC